>PKYU01000610.1:0-2126 GCA_003132765.1 Chitinophagaceae bacterium
AAGCATATCCTTCAATTCTCAAAGAGTTAGCGAAAGCATCCGCTTGTGCTCAAATTGAAAAGAGTTAACAGTAAAGAACTAAAAAGCTACGCTCAGGAAAATTTTCTCATGATGGGCATCTTAGTTTATTCAGTTTGTAGTTTATTATAGGTCACATACGGACGCTTGCGCCAACAAGGTGATCAGACAGGGACTTACCTGGCTCAATAGTTTATTAGATTGGAAACAAGGGAACACCAACAAGAGGTAAGTGCTTGACTTTCTGTTCTGGCGCTGCCTCTTCAAAAACAGGAAAGTTACAAACGATAACGGGCATCATCCCTTAACAATAGAACTATTCAATGACGACCGGGCCACAAAAAAAATACTTTTTGGAAGAGTATCCGTGCAATAATGGTAATTTACAGGATGCCTCCCGGAGCACTGAGCCATATCGTCAATACGGATATCTACCTTATCGACCAGATATTAAAAGGCAGGTATAACGGTGGAGGCAAATTATTAGACGCTGGAAGCGGCGGAGGCAGAAACATTTCCTGGTTTGTATTGCAGCCAGACTTTACTGTATATGCTATAGATGCCGATCAGGACACCATCCATCATTTATTACAAATTTATCCTTCGCTTAAACAAGACCACATAACCTGCACGCCTGTTCAATCCTTGCCTTTTTCCAATTCATTTTTCGCCCATATTATCTGCAGCACCGTCCTTCATTTTGCCCGAAATAAAGAAGATTTTTTGCAAATGTTCTCCGAACTAAACCGGGTATTAAAGCCGGGAGGAAGCCTTTTCATCCGGGCGGCTTCCGATATCGGCATTGAAAATAAAATATTGCCGCTCGGAGACGGAAGATTTTCATTGCCCGATGGCACAGACCGTTTTCTTTTAACCAAACCACTGATAGAACAGGTTTTGAAAACTTTCCCCCTGACACTTGGAGAACCGATGAAAACCACCAATGTTCAGGATATACGCTGTATGACTACTCTTGTAATGGTGAAGTAAGCATAAGACCCCAGGCTTTCCGGAGTGTGTTCAAATAATTAGAAACTGCTTTCCTTAGTTTGCAAATAAGGATTTGTTTGCAGCTAATAAAAATTGAATTTTTGTTTTAGATTTAATGTTTGTAAGGCCTTGGTTGTTCCAAAGGAATGCCTTTGGAACAAAGGAAGGACAGCGCTGCTTCCGGTTGGAAGCAGACTTAGGATTGCTGAGAATTAGGAAAAATAATAATACTTATAGTTAAGTTTAATAAAATTTATTTTATGGATGAAACAAATGAACCCGAACAACATGCAGAGATGGAATCTTTACAAAAACCTTCTTCAAAGATTGAAACGGGTAGACAGGGAAAACCGGAAGTGGTAATTATCAGGAACTGGAAAGAATATTTGGGAGAATCACTATTGATTATATTTAGTGTATTGCTTGCTTTAATACTAACTGAGGTGTTTAATAAGATACATGAAGACCGGCAAAGAGCACAGGTACTCCACCAGTTAAGGAATGAGTTGCTCGATAATAAAAGGCTTGAACAGGAACAACATCAATATCATTTGCAGGTTTTAAAAAATATCGATTCGGCTTTGCACAATCCTGCTTTGGCCAATAAATTTATCAGCAACGGGGAGATAGATTTAAACACGATTGCCCCCATGGGAGTTTTAAATCACGATTTAAACAATGTTGCATGGGAAGTAGCAAAACAGAACAATGTTTTCGCAACACTGGATCTTGCTGTGTATGGCATTCTTACTGATATTTATGACAACCAGCAGCGTATTACAAACTCCGAAGAAAAGATAGGAACAGTGTAGCTGTCATGGGAGTCTCGCCGGCCTGAAAATTTGAGAACTACTCTAATTCTTGTGCGGGACAATTATCATGCATGGGACGTTGACAGAGCGCCAAAATTATTAAAGCTTTACGAGCAGGCAATTAATAAATTAAAGGAGTATTGATATGCCAGGCTGTCCCGAGAATGGTCAAATAATTAAAGACTGCTGTCCTTAGTTTCCGCCGTGGCGGACAAGTGCAACAAAGGAAATTTAAGTGGATCCATTTACAGCAGCGCAATAAATTATTATGGGAAGCAGTGCAGGCTAATTGAAATTAAATTTTTG
>PKYU01000610.1:2141-3319 GCA_003132765.1 Chitinophagaceae bacterium
AAAAAAAAAGTTATGACAAACAAAGAGTTTTTTATACAAACATGGCAGAATGAAATGAAAATAACTGCCGGCGCTGTAAAGGCATTACCACATGATATGAGCAAACTGGATTATAAACCCACCTCAAAATGCAGGTCGGCTTTAGAAATTATTTGCCATATACTACCCCATGCTGAAGCTTTGAATAATGCCACTAAAACTTTTGTTATTAGCGAGGGGAACAAACAATTTACCAGCGTTGAAGAAGCCGAAACTTATTTTGAAAAAAATGCTGCCCTGCTTATTGAAAGTCTAAAAAATACAGACGATAAAACATGGGAAGAAAAAGTAATTCCTTTTGAATATGATGGACACAAACTTTTTGAGTATCCCATGCAAAATATGTTCTGGATGTTTATGTTTGATATTATTCACCATCGTGGGCAGTTGAGCACCTATTACCGTTCGATGGGAGTAATCAATCCGCATATCTACGGGCCTACTGCTGAAGATGCAGAGAAAATGGCTGCTGCAAACAATTAATAATAATTAATAAAGATAAAATATTTAGCCTCCCTGGGTATTCTTTCTCTTTTGCAAACCCACATCAATCGCTCGTGTGAGCCGCTGTCTGGTCTCCTGACCAACGGCCAATCATTGAGAGGTTTATGCTTTTGCTTCATGGAAGATTTTANNGGCCAAATTAATAATTTTTAAAATGTTGATAAATTTTACAGAAAACTAACGTTGAGTTTATACACCCGAGGGTCAGAGACCAGACGGGGGCGTTACAGGTCGTAGGCTTTTATTAAATTTTTTCAATGACACTATTCAATACCTTTGAGAAAGCGCTGCGCTACTTTAACCCAGGTATAGGCTTGATCATCCCGGTGTAGAAAATAGAAACTTCAAGAGCAAACATGAAATTAATTGTAATTATCTTTTTTTTCCTGCCGGCGTTTTTTACCAGCATTACTTCTTTAGCCCAGGTTCCTGCTGATAGTTCTGCAACAGATTCTGCGTTACTGAAAAAGGTGGAAGCGGAAATGCAGGCGGGTGCTACCCCACAGCCAGTGGCTGCGCAACCACGCTCCAGTCTCACTTTCAATCCTGATATAGGTGTGATAGGTGATTTCCAGTCATCATTCATTAGCCGGGGTAAGAAGAATTTTGATATGTATTTAAATGAAACAGAAGTT
>PKYU01000578.1 GCA_003132765.1 Chitinophagaceae bacterium
ATCATCTATTATTGGCACTCATTCAATTCAAATTAAAATGGCTGATAATATTTTGGATTCCGGTAAAGTTAACCAACAGCCCGTTTATTTTTCTTTGCAAACACCTGTTATTTCAGTGGTCGGCAGTGAAATTATATGGAAGCCAGTAGAGGGTGCAATTGCTTATCGTATTTTAAAGAATGGGAGAGAAATTGGCGAGATAAAGACGACTAAATTCACCTTTGAANNCAGCGAACCTGAAATGATTGCAGCAAATCAATATGTTTCTATTTACCAGGCAGAATTATTTTCAAAAAAATCGGATCAGGATTATCAAGGTTTTATCGGAGAAGGTTTTGTTGAAATAAGCACAAAAAAAAATCGGTTATTCAAAATGCCTGTTACAATTGATAAAAATGGATGGTACAATATTGATTTTCGCTACGCAAATGGGAATGGTCCCGTAAATACAGAGAACAAATGTGCAGTCAGAACATTAAAAGTTGATGGATTACGGGAAGGCACTGTCGTATTTCCTCAAAGAGGTAAAGACGATTGGAACATATGGGGTATGAGCAATAGTGTGAAGGTCTATTTGACAAAGGGAAAACATGAAATTGCGTTAAGCTTTGAAGATTATGATAATAATATGAATTTGGAAACAAACCAGGCAATGATTGATTACATGACGATTATAAAATTATAATTACACAATAAATGGGAGCATTTTCTTATTTGAGAATTTAGAAATTAGGAGATATTATTTGCTTCGATTTTTATATGAAATCATTAATGGATTAAATGCCAGTAGATTTAGGATAAACATGGGAAGCAAAAAGCATATTTAATGTTAGACTGATTTTGAGCAATCTATTATAGGAGTAGGTTTGGATTCACAAATGATGGAAATAGGGAATATTTTAAGCTATTTCATTACTCCTTGATCAACTTGTTTTGGTGATTTTAGAACACGTAAAAGATATAATACAGTTAACAAATTCAAAAAGCGCTTTTACATTTTACTGGACTTTGCTCATATGAAAACTTGATTTAATATCGGGCATATTTGATTTGTATTGCTCCAACTAAATCATTGCCATTTTTTAGACAATTTTTCTCATAATAACCCAGGGGCTGTTTTTACTTTCCCTGCTTTTTTAGAAAAATGACAGATGCAAAAATGCCCCGCAACCTCCATGAACTTTATACAACAAACTGTTCGTATCCGGCAAATTTGGTTCTCAAATCTTTGCACTATCTTTTATAAATTGTGCCAACCAGGTTAATTGGAACTGCGTTTATATAAATTAGCATAAATTATCATTCAAAGCGACCAATGCAACAGCATACCAAAACATCAACCTGATTAAAAGTGAAACCAAGATTAGATAACAAATTGTATGAGAAAGGAATAAAAGTTACAGATGAAGAATTTAAAAATATCAACATAGAACGAGATGAATTTCATGGTGAATGGAACTTCATTATAAACAAGATTATGTAAACGTTATTTCGTTACACCTACTCAGTTAACTATCGGCCGAACATTGGTCTATTCGACTGTCTTAAATGCCGTTAAAAACTTGCTTATTTCCCTTTTTTGGCCGCTTTCAAAACTGCCTAAGTAGGTTTCAGTTGTTTTAATTGAAGTGTGGCCTAATTGTTCTGAAATCATTTCAATTGGAACTCCCGCACGCTTTAGGATAGTAGAAAATGAATGTCTGGCATAGATATATGTAGGCCTTGCTTCAAGAGAAAGTTCGGCGGCTATTTTCTTCATATATTTTCCTATACTTTTTGAAACATTTTGTACCGCATCCCGCTTTCCCTTTTCAGACATTTTAGTCGGATCAAAAATATCAAAGATATAGTTCCCTGGCTCAATCGGTTTATTTCCCCATTTATAAATGATTCGTTGAATATCTTCTGTGATAATCACCTCTATCACCTGTAGGTTGTCCTTTGTTGAATTCTTTGTTTTTTCTCGGATGAACTTGAATGATTTTTTATCTTTTTGAATATTTTCATATTTTAATGAAGCAATATCCTTCACGTTCATACCATTAGAAAAGTAAGCAAAGAGCCACATATCCCTTGCCCAGTCTGTAGCTGAATTGTTTTCCTTGCATTGATAGTTATAAATTTTTCCAATATCGTCAATTGAAAGCGCCCTTTTCGACTTCTTAGTTGCAGGGGGAGAATACTTATGCTTTCCAAAAGGATATGTATCAGGATTTATCAGTTTTTTTGAAAGTCCACGATTAAAAATACAACGAATATTCCTCGTGTAAACTCCAATAGAAGCGTAAGATTTTATTTTATCTGATTGAAAAAGAAACTTTTCAAATGAAAGCAAAAATTCGGGGGTTACAGAGGAAAAATACAGATTTTGATTTTTTTTTTCCGACAAAATTCTTCAAATGATTTTTGGTAGTCACATAAGATTCGGCACTCGAGATGCGGCCTTCATTGTTTAAAATCTCACCATACTCTTGTACTTGTTTAATAATATCTAAAGACCCCGAATGCGGCAAGATATTACCTTTTAAATTTCCTCTATTAAAATAGAGACGATCAAATTCTTGCCAGGAAAAATTATGACCTAAGTCTTTGATGATTTTATCTGCTTTATTTAAATAAAAAATGATATCGTCAAATTGCTTTTTTAAATCTTTCCGGCTGTGATATTCATCAAATTCTTGTTCAGTTAGATCTACCCCGTTTGATAAAAACAAGTGAGGCGATTAAAAATCACTTTTATCTTCACGGGATATCTGCCATCTTTTTTTGCTCTTTTTTTTAAGAGCCAGACTTTAGTTGTTGCTTCCATCATAATAAAATTTACCCTACAATTTACCCTACAAATATAAAAGATAATAAAAACATTATTTTCGTTTTCTTTTAAAAAGTATAGAAATTAATGATGATAATCAATACAATATGACAATATTCTTTTGTTTATTTTTGGAATTTAAAACTGGATAAAAGTATAAAAACCTGACTACGGATCAGAAGGTTTTAGGTTTGAATCCTAACGGGGTCACTGAAAATCAAGCAGTTATGAATATAATTTTATAGCTGTTTTTTTATTTACCCTACAAATTTTCATATTGCAATTCATAATTGACCAATTTATAGTAAATGGATTGGTTGTCTGTATGGAAAATTATTTCTAAACTTATACTTCACTATCTCAACTAACAGGAACCTTAATTCTCGCTAAATCCATTAATTGTGCCCTGGACCTAATACAGTGAAGGGATCTAGTCTTCATTCTAATCCCTTTATCTGTTGAAGTTCTTTTTTTGATCTTGTTTCATTAAAGGTCAGCGGTAAAAGCACACTGAGAAGTTCAATTAATTCGATTAAAAGCCGAATTTAGATAGATTAAAAGGGAAAGTAAATTAAGGAGAATTCTCCCTTGTTGGCTATTTGAAGTTAGCTTCATTTTGTTTAGTGAAACTTAAAAGGAAAAGGAGCTATTACAGGGATGATGAGGTCCTTAAACTAATTGGATCCAAAATCCGTGAATGCCGGATCCAGAAAGATATCTCCCAGGAAACCTTACCTTAGCTAACGAATGCGACCTTGATTATAGCCAGATAAACAGAATGGAACTAGGGAAAGTTGATTTTAGAATTTCCAATTTTTTCCGGATAGCCAAGGCACTAAATGTAGACCCCAAAGAATTATTGTAAAAGTGGAATCGGATTGGTAATTGATCTTTTAATCACTTACCACTTTTCGCTTTATGGTACCTCTTATGCAGGAAAGTTGTTATTTAAAAACAATTTTTATGGAAGAATTACTCGAATATCTCAATTCTATTCATCCCCTTTCTCAGTCCACCCTGGAATACCTTGCCGATAACTTACAGGAAATTGAGGTCCCCAAAAAGAAATTTTTGCTCAGGCAGGGCTGCATGTCATAGCATCTATTTCGTAAAAAAAGGATTACTAAGGTGCTTCCATATTAAAAATGAAATAGAAATAAATTCCTGGTTTATGAAAGAAAACGATGTAATCATTGCTATAGCATAATAGAAGAGAAACAGATCTAATCACAATAGTTTGGTAGAACATTACAGAATGTGTGAATAATGTAATTTCTTTTAAAAGTTATGTAACACGTTTTTTTTAAAGATGCAGACCTTTACGGGATATTTTAAAAATAATTCTATAAATTTTTAATATTAAAACTTAAATTATGAAAAAACAAACCGTTAACAATGTGCTACTTTTTGTTTTACTTACTACCTTTTCCGGATGTCAGATAATCGGAGATATCTTTAAAACAGGAGTTGGAGTTGGAATATTTATTGTAGTAATTATAATTGTGATAGTAGGGGCTATTGTTAGTAGATCAGGAAAAGGGAGCGAAAAATAACATAAACTTTCTGGTGGGGTAAATATTGTAAAGAGTTAATAAAGTTTAGGTATGGATAAAATAGTACAAGAAATAATTGACTTACCAAAACAAAAAATAAAATCTATTATAAAAGATCCTGAAAAATCTGCGGAAGCAGTTCACTTGGTATATGTGCATGATACACAGCCAGGCATCGGTCGTATTAAAAAAGGGAAACGATATGATTACATTGCCAACTGTAAAAAGATTCGGGATAAAGACGAATTGCAAAGGATAAAATGCCTGGTAATACCTCCAGCATGGGAAAATGTTTGGATATGTATACTGGCTAATGGTCATTTACAAGCAACAGGGTTGGATGTAAAAAAACGTAAACAATATAAATATCATTCACTGTGGAATTCACTTCGCAATCATACTAAATTTTATAGTCTGCATGAATTTGGAAAAGTATTGCCAGCTATCCGCTTGCAACTTGAAAAGGATCTTTCTTTACACGGGCTGCCTTTAGAAAAGTTATTGGCGACTATTGTAAGCCTGATGGAACGCACAAACATCCGTGTTGGAAATAACTTCTATGAAAAACTATATGGTTCTTTCGGGTTAACTACTTTGAAAAATAGGCATGTAACTATTTATGGTAACCATCTGACTTTTTCATTTAAAGGCAAAAAAGGTATTGAACATAATATCCGAATTCAAAATAAAAAACTTTCTGATATTATAAGAAAATGCCGTGATATTCCAGGTAAGGAATTATTTCAATATTATAAAGAAGATGGTACTCATCATGCCATAGATTCCGGGATGGTGAATGATTATATCAGAAAAATTTCCCTTACAGATTTTACAGCTAAGGATTTCCGTACATGGTCAGGAACGATACATGCTTTTATTGCATTCACAGAACTGGGCTCTTTTGAAACGACTACAGAAGCCAAGAAAAAAATAGTAGAAGCGCTTGATATTGTTTCTGGTCATTTGGGTAATACAAGAACAGTTTGCAAAAAATATTATGTACATCCGCTGATACTGGATCTTTATGAAAATAAATCACTGGAAAAATATATAAAGCAATTAGAAAGCATCTCCTCAGATGATAATAAGGCAGCTCTTACGGCAGAAGAGAAGATTGTAATGAAAATATTAGAATCACAATAAAAAAACATGCATTGCCTCTAACTATAAATAGGGAGGTATTGTAAAAGAATAACCTTCAAATATGAACTAAATTAGCATAGTGGGAATTATAGCTATCATTTGTTCAGCAGCTTTTTTATTGATATATTTAGTAATGATTAAAGTATAAAAGAAGCGCAATATATCATTGTTATGTTATCTGTCTTGTTTATCAATTCGGTCTTCTAAAAAAATAAAAATTATAAACTTATGTAAGCAGGGTAATTTTACACATGTGATGAATTAAATCTTTGTCCTTATGAATGATTTAAAAACAACTTAACAATGAAAGTAAGCAAGGACAATCTTAAAATAACCAATCCTGTTATTAAATCTCCCAATCAGCCTTTTTTAAATTTATTTATGTATGCAAAATTCACAAGCTGATTCATTTTATTCGGGGCTTAGCGGCTTGCAATTGCATATTCCAAAATACTTATATCCTCCTCCTTTTGAAAACGCAAGCAGGTTGACATATTATTCATCGTTCTTTAATAGTATTGAGTTTAATAGTTCCTTTTACAAAATTCCGCAAGCCGCAACGGTGAGTAAATGGGCTGCATTAGTGTCCGAACATTTCAAGTTCACTTTTAAATTATGGAAAGAAATAACGCACAGTAAAGGTTTCAATTTTCATGAAGAGGATGTTTCTGCTTTTTTAAAATCAATCAATTCTGTTCATGATAAAAAGGGATGTTTGCTTATTCAGTTTCCTCCAAGTTTAGATAAACATAATATTGTTCAATTAGACAAACTTTTAAGATGCATCAAAGAAATTGATACAACAAAAGAATGGAAAATTGCAGTTGAGTTCCGTAATAAATCATGGTATCACAAGAGTGTTTATGACTTATTACATTTTTATAGAGCGGCAATTGTCATACATGATATACCAAAGTCTGTAACACCGTTGATACATCATAAATCGGATTTTATGTATATCAGGTTTCATGGCCCCACAGGAAACTACCGTGATAGCTATTCAGAAGATTTTTTAAATGAGTATGTGACCTATATTAATGAGTGGATGGAAGAAGGTAAAACAGTTTATGTATATTTTAACAATACCCTGGGTGCCGCATTAAATAATTTAAAAACCCTGAACAGTTTACTTCAAGATAAAATAAGGGTGGCAACAAATTTAAAAATGTAAACATGGCACTTACCAAATACAAAGAGAAAAGATATTTCAAAGAAAGCCACGAACCGACCGGTGGAAACCCTGATAGTGATAAGCTGCGCTTTGTAATTCAAAAGCATGATGCTTCGCATTTGCATTATGATTTCAGATTGGAAATGGAAGGAGTGTTAAAAAGTTGGGCAGTGCCGAAAGGTCCCTCTACCGACCCCAATATTAAACGCCTTGCCATGATGGTAGAAGACCATCCGTATGATTACAGAAATTTTGAAGGTATAATACCAAGTGGTTACGGTGCCGGAACGGTTATAGTGTGGGATGAAGGTTTTTATGAACTTGCTGATGCTGATGGCAAGGATAAAAAAGCACAGGATAAAGAATTACGAAAAGGAATTTATTCTGGCAAGTTGCATTTTGTTTTGCATGGCAAAAAACTGAAAGGTGAATTTGCTCTTGTAAAAACGCACGGCAGAGAAGAGAATGCGTGGCTGCTGTTTAAGGTAAAAGATAAATATGTTTCCAAAGAAGATATAACATTGAAAGATAAATCTGTTATCTCTAAAAAAACATTAACTCAGGTAGAAAAAACCACAACTAATTTTTATGGAGCAAAGCGTGTAAAAAAATCTTCGGTGAAAAGTAAAAAAGAAGCTTCGCTCAACAAACGCAGCGATGTAAAAGAGGCTTCGGCAAAAAATAAAAAAGAAAAGGAAAATATCAGTTCACTCGGAAAAATTATTACTGAAGGCAAACGCACAAAGTTTCCTTCTAACTTATCGCCCATGCTTGCTACAATGGTTGATAAACCTTTTGATAAAGAAGGTTGGCAATATGAAATAAAATGGGACGGCTACCGAGCGGTGGCATTCTGTAATAAAAATAAAGTGGAATTAAAATCCCGCAACGATAAATCTTTCAATGAAAAATTTTATCCTGTTCATAAAGCCGTTCAGCAATGGAATATAAATGCAGTGATAGATGGTGAAGTGGTAGTGTTGGACGAAAACGGCAAATCAAATTTTGGTGCTTTGCAAAACTGGCGAAGCGAAGCAGATGGAAAAATATATTTTTATGTTTTTGATTTGCTATGGATGAATGGAAAAGACCTCATGCAAATTCCATTGTCTGAAAGAAGAAATATTTTAAAACAAATTATTCCTGAAAACAACATCATTCGCTTTAGTGAAAATTTTGAAGTAAGCGGAATAGAATTTTTTGAAACCGCAAAAAAAATGGGACTGGAAGGAATGATGGCAAAAAAATCAGACAGTGTTTATTCAGAAGGAAATCGTTCCAAAGGATGGTTGAAAATTAAAGCCCATAAAAGACAGGAAATGGTAATTGGCGGTTATACCAAAAATGACGATTCATCAAAATCATTCAGTTCATTATTAATGGGAGTGTATGAAAAAGGGAAGTTGATTTATACAGGCAAAGTAGGAACAGGTTTTAACGATAAGCAACAAATAGAAATGCTGAAACAATTTAAACCCTATATAACTAAATCTGCACCCTTTACAGAACTGCCTGATATAAATAAACCTTCACGCTTCCAACACCCTCCACCACATGCAACAGCAGTATGGATGAAACCTGAATTGGTTTGCGAAGTGAGCTTTACTGAAATGACAACTGATGGAATTATGCGCCATCCATCTTTTGAAGCCATACGCATTGATAAAAAAGCAAAAGATGTTACTAAAGAAAAAGCAATTAACACAAATCAAATCATATCGCAAAGAGAAATAAAGTCAGAAGAAATATTAAAACCAGTTGGAAAGAAAGACCGCAAAACATTTTTGAATCCGGCTGATGAAACGCAAGTGCGGGAAATTAACGGACATGAAATAAAATTCAATAACCTCAATAAAATTTATTGGTCCAAAGAAAAAATTACGAAACGTGATATGCTCAACTATTATTATCAGGTTGCGCCTTATATTTTACCATATCTTAAAGACAGACCACAATCTATGAACCGCCATCCGAACGGCATCAACGGAGAAAGTTTTTATTTTAAAGATATAACAGGAACTGCTCCGGATTGGATTGAAACATTTGAATATAAAAGTGATGCTGATAATCGGTTAAGAAAATATTTGGTGGCAAAAGATGAAGCAAGTTTACTTTACATGGCAACCTTGGGTTGCATTGAATTGAATCCTTGGCATAGTAAAGTTGAAACAGAAGATTATCCCAACTGGTGCATCATAGATTTAGACCCTGCCGAAAATACATTTCAACAGGTTATAGAAGCCGCAAATGTTACCAAAGAAATTTTAGAAAGTATGGGAGTAACATCTTATCCAAAAACAAGCGGCTCCGCAGGCATACATATTTACATTCCGCTTGGCGGAAAATATACCTATGAACAATCAAAAGAGTTTGCACGAATCATCGCCACATTAGTTCAAAGAGAAATTCCAAAATATACAAGTATTGAACGAATTGTAAAATCAAGAAAAGGAAAAGTGTATATTGATTTTTTACAAAACCGGCCGCAGGCTACAGTCGCAGCACCCTACTCCTTACGACCTAAACCCGGTGCAACGGTTTCTATGCCGCTCCATTGNNTAAAAAAAGGATTAAAGATGAGAGACTTTACAATTTATAATGCTATAGAAAGAATAAAAAGTATAGGTGATATTTTCAAACCGGTGCTTGGTAAAGGCATTAATTTAGAAAAAGTAATTAAAACATTTAATAAAGAATAACATGCCATACAAAAGCGAAGTATAAAGAAAATTATTTCATGCCAATAAAAAGAAATTAGAAAAACAAGGTGTTGATGTAAAAGAATGGGATAGGGAAAGCAACGGTTTAAAACTCCCTAAAAAAGTAAAAAGAAATAGTGTGCTTCATACAACAGGATTAATCGTAATTAACATTGCACAAAAATAATTTAATCAATAAAAATCATAAAATAATATGCGACCAATTTGGACAGGCTCAATCAGCTTCGGGTTAATAAATATTCCCGTAAAATTATTTTCGGCAGTTCAAGAAAGTTCCCTTGACTTAGACATGCTTGATAGTAAGGACCACTCCAATATTAAATTCAAAAGGGTGAATGAAAACACGGGTAAAGAGGTAGCTTACGCAGATATTGTAAAGGGATACAAACTTGATAGTGGCTATGTGATTTTAGAAGCGGAAGATTTTGAAGCAGCAGATGCCGTTAAAACCAAAATGATTGAAATTATAAATTTCGTTGACGAACAGGAAATTGATAGCCTCTATTATGAGCAGCCCTATTATCTTGAACCTGATAAACCAGCAATGAAAGCGTATGCCTTGTTGCGGGACGCTTTAGAATCATCAGGCAAAGTTGGCGTTACAACTTTTGTGTTACGAAATAAAGAAGGCTTGGCAATTCTAAAGCCCTATAAAAATGTAATTGTTTTGAATCGTATTCGCTTTTCACAGGAGATAAGAGAACCTTCTGAATTAAAATTGCCGCCTGTATCAAAAACCAAAACCAAAGAAATGGATATGGCAAATAAATTAGTAGCACAGCTTACAGAAAAATTCAGCATTGAAAAATATAAAGACACTTACACAGCTAAACTCTTAAAGCGAATTAAAGAGAAATCAAAAGGTAAAAAAATCGCCCTTCCAAAAATGAAAGTAGTGTATAAACAAAGTGATAATTTAATGGAGATGCTTAAAGCAAGTTTGGGACCTAAGAAAAGTAAATCTGCATAAGGACATGCCCGAAGGACCTTCTATAATATTAGTTAAAGAAGCGGTGACGCAATTTACGGGCAAAAAAATTATTGCCGTTAGCGGCAACTGTAAAATTGACCAAACCCTTTTACTTTATAAAAAGATAATTGAATTTAAAAGTTGGGGAAAACATTTTCTCATTTGCTTCAAAGGACTTACGCTTAGGGTGCATTTCTTAATGTTCGGCAGCTATAGTATAAATGAAAAGAAACCCGACAGAGCAATAAGACTTAATTCACATTTAAAAATGGCGAAATAAATTTATATACCTGCTCATTGAAATATCTTGAAGGTGAGTTAAATACTTTTTACGATTTTAGCAGTGATGTAATGAGTGATAAATGGAATAAAAAAAATGCTAAAGCCATTTGCAATCGCGTTTGCAAAGCTGACTTGAACAGGGAGCTTCCCATTGAGGACTTCAGTTGGCGTCAGCCCTTTCAGTACATCATGCGGGCGATTATTGTAGTCTTTAATAG
>PKYU01000377.1 GCA_003132765.1 Chitinophagaceae bacterium
CAGGTGAACAGGGCACAGGTAAACCGTGCTCCCATCCGTATGGCAGGGCCACAGCGAATCACAAGCAACCGCGGTTACCGGCCACGTGGCTGGGTTACTACCCGCCCTACATACTATCGTCCGCCTGTCATTTATAGAAGTTCAAGGTTTTATACTTACAATAATTATTATCCCCATCCCTTTGTGTCATTTTCTTATGGTCCCCGCTGGCACCCGGTAGGTTTTTTTCTAAGGTCGTTTGTTGGTACGGCTATCTTGATTGATTTGAACCACAGGTCATACCGGTATAGCGACGGCGTATTTTATGAACCTTATAATAATGGTTACAGGGTAATTCCTCCTCCTCCGGGAGCTTATGTGCCTTCCATTCCGCAAGGTTATCAACAGGTATCGGTTGGCGGTCAGACTTATTATTATTTCGGAGGCGCTTTCTTTATTTTTGATGGTAATAATTACCAGGTAGTTGAGGCGCCTGCAGGGGCTGTAGTATATAATTTACCGCAGGGGGCTACCCAGGAAATGATAGATAATTTCCTATATATACAATTTAACGGAACCTACTTTCAGCCGATCCAGATTAATGGCCAGAATGCTTACGAGGTAGTGGAGGTGGAGTCGAATAACAATCCTCAGCCCGGTCAATATTAATTGAGGTATCACCAGCTGTTACTACGAAAATTCTATTCAGCTGAAGTTTAGAAATTAGCTTCGTCTGCGCTTGGGCCATAGCTCCCGGGGACAGGAACATTTAATAAACGAAGGTAAACGCCCAACTGTGCACGATGATGCGAGGTTTGTGCAATTGCATGGCGTATTACTTCATATTTGGTCCATACCCTTAAAATTTTATCGCCGCTGCGCATCTTCCATGTCGGCCACAAGTCTTCCTCTTTGGTTTTATCCAGTGCTGCAAGGCCCGTTGCCAACGATTTTTCAAATAAATGTACAATATCTTTTGTACTGCTTACGGGAGTAGACTTGTAATCCATCTTCTCAAAATCAAGTTCACTCGTGTTCAATCCCATTGATACCCATGCGGGCAATTCTGCGATATGCACCGCAAGGTTTTGCATATTCATACTTTTTTCATGGGGTTTCCAGCTTAGTTTATCGTCCGGAATGCGCTCCAGCATTTTGCGGGTGGCAACTGCTTCTTCCTGCATTTCTTTTTTTAACAGTGGTATAATATCCATAATTTTCTTTTAAGTCATCAAGGTAACAAAAAAATGAAATTGAAAACCCAGGTTGAAAAAATTTTACCTAAAGGGAATAAAATAAGAAGTACCTGTGGTTTATTTTCTTTAAGCAAAAAGACAATTATTTCAAAAAATTGATGCTCTTTTGTTGAAATTATAAATGAAATTACATTACTAGCGTTGCGTTGTTCTAAAAAAAAGTTCTTTGAAAAACTTGACAGATCTATGTTTTAGTTGTTTTTAATTCGGCGTTGATTTGAAAATAATTATGTTCGTTCTTTGTTCAAATCATTGATAATGAACAAAGGACGTATGGCTTTCACCCAAATAATAGATTTTGCTTCTCAGGATCTTTTCAAGGTTTGCGTCAACCGGTATAACGGCAATTATAAAGCAAAAGAGTTTACTTGTTGGAAACAATTCCTTTGCATGGCGTTTGGTCAATTGACTCATCGTCAAAGCATGAGTGATACGCTTCTTTGTTTGAAGTTAAATTCCGATAAGCTTTATCACCTTGGCATTGGAAAAGCCATTAATAAATCAACCTTATCTCGTGCCAATGAAAGTAGAGATTGGCGAATTTATCACGATTATACTCTGAAACTAATTGATCAAGCCAAAAAAATGTATGAGGGTGAAAATCAGTTAGAAGTAAATCTTAAGGGCAGTGTATTTGCATTGGATTCAACAACAGTAGACCTTTGTTTGGAAGTTTTTTTATGGGCTCCTTTTCGTTCAACTAAAGCTGCTGTAAAAATTCATACACTGCTTGATTTAAAAATTTCCATTCCTGAATTTATTTTTATATCAACGGGTAACGTTCACGATGTAAAAACGATGGATTTAATTCCAGTTCAAAAAGGCAGCTATTACATAATGGATAAGGCTTACGTTGATTTTGAGCGTCTTTATGCTATCAGACAAGAGAAAGCATACTTTGTTGTAAGGGCAAAAGAAAATCTGAAATTTAAACGTGTAAAATCCAGAACACCTGACGAAAAGATGGGCATCCTCTGTGACCAAGATATCTTACTAACGGGTATCAATAGCAGTACTCGATACCCAGAACATTTAAGACGCATCAAATTTTACGACTCAGAATTCGACAGAACATTTGTCTTTTTGACCAACAACTTCAAAATAAAAGCACAAACTGTAACCCAACTTTACAAGCATCGATGGGGTATTGAGTTATTTTTTAAATGGGTTAAACAAAATCTGAAAATTCAATCCTTTTGGGGTTTTAGCGAGAACCCAGTAAAAACCCAAATCTGGATAGCGATATCAGTTTATGTGTTGGTGTTGATTGTAAGAAAGAAACTGGAGCTAGCAAGCTCTACATATGAAATTATACAATACATCAGTATTGCACCTTTCGAAAAGAGGCCAATACACAAAGTGTTTTAAACATAGAAAATCAAGATGTCAAAGAACTAAAATATATTCAATTGAAAATCATGTAACTAAGATGCAACGCTAGTGAGATTACATGATGATTAAACTGATTGGCATTCCTTTCGATGGTAATTCTTCCTTTTTATCAGGTCCGGCACTGGCTCCTCCGCGTATCAGGCAAATGGAGCAGGATGGCTCTTCCAATTATTTTTGTGAATATGGCAAAGAAATCCTGGATGGCAAAAATTATACTGATGTTGAAGATATTTTATTTACTAACACAAATCCTGATGCAGTTTATCATAAAATAAAAGAAACAATTCATCAGGAATTACAAACAGGATCTAAAATTATTTGCTTTGGCGGATATCATTCTTTTTCATTTCCAATTATTGAAGCGTATTCGGAAAAGNNCGAGGCTCATGGAAAAAAAGATTCCAAAATCATTGACGAAGGTCGGAATCAGAACTTTAAATACCCATCAAAAAGAACAGGCCATAAAGTTTGGCGTGAATATAATTGAGATGAAAGATTTCAATTATGATTTTATTACAACATTGCAATCACCTCTTTATATTTCATTAGACCTCGATGTGCTTGACCCTGCCTTTGCCCCCGGTATTTCGCACCATGAGCCAGGCGGAATGACGATCCGGGAATTGATTAAACTGATTCAGGATATTGCTGTGCCGGTTGTTGGGGCAGATATAGTTGAATACAATCCTGCAAGGGATCTCAATAATATGACACCAATGGTTGCTTATAAATTATTTAAAGAATTCGTTTATAAGATGCTTGATTAATTGATATGCATTTAAATCTTTTTTATTAGGCTTCCGGGCTAAGAAAACTGTTGTTGGCATCCCGTTTACAACATCTTAGTCCGGGCCGGGTTTTCCCGGAAGGGGCCCCGCGTCCAATTAATCAAAAGCCAAATCTTCAATCTAATTTACCGCCAAGTCCTCTTCGAAAGACCCGGCTACTACAAAGGCCCCCGGGCGGGAATGGATGTACTAAGAAAAATTTGATTAGGTATGAGCTGTGAGCTAACGGATGATAGCTCATGGCTGAAACCAGAATGCTGATACCTGATACCTTTCATTCCAATGGAAGTGGCAGATCGTGGAGCCTTAGGAAACTAATCATATTCCAATAGCCCCGCTGAAAGATGATTTGGTAGTTTTTTTTGTGAAAAAAACTTCAGCCACGCAAACCCTCCGGGTCTTTCCATTCCAGCATGGCCCATTCGTCGTCTTCAAATATATTTTCGATAATACAAATCATCTTTGCTTTGGCAAATTCGCCTGCAAACATTTTCCGGATAGCTTCTTTACCCTGGACAGGTTCACTATTCACCTGGTGATTAATAGCATTGGTTGCATATAATTCAGAAAGGCCATTGGCATCGCCGCTGTTAAAAACGTTTACCCATTTTTTTACCAATTCTTTCGGACGCTTATCAGTTGAAGTTGCTTTACCTAAAGTTGGGCATTTTTATGGGGGAAAAAAAGCTTNNTTTCCCTCCTTTTCGTTATCAGGTAGCATTGACACTTTATCCTATAAACCATTCAATAAATCTTAAATGCACGGTAGTTTACGTTACATCCTTATAGGCGTTGCAGTGTTGGCAGTAGGCTTTTTATCTGCACTATGGGTATTTTCCGGCAATTGATCTGCGCCGTTGCCGCTACTCTTCAGGAAAAACCTTCCTTTCTTCCCGTGTTTTCTCTCCGCACATTGGTGAATTAATATCTAGCATTTCCTCTAAGCACATCCCGTTCACTCCTATTCAACTCTACATTAAATTGGATAGTAGCGCCAATGCATAATAATTATAAATTTTGCAACGGTAACAGCAAACGAATTTTAATTATTCGTCTCCGTGGATCATGTCTACGAAACACTTTTTCGTCATATTNNTTTAATTATCTTTTTTTAGTCGCAGCCGAGTCTCCTGCAAGGGGCCCGGCGTGTTATAGAAAGTAGAATCAACAAATAGATATTATACCTTCCGCCGAGTCCTCTTCGAGAGACTCGGCTATGACATAGAGTTGATGAATTTGGATTATTAACTCATTATA
>PKYU01000545.1 GCA_003132765.1 Chitinophagaceae bacterium
CCTTAATTTTCTCCGACACCTTCTGTGCTGCCCAGCAGCATACTTTGCTTGCTCTTTCAAAATCGGCTCATACTTTGGCAATTGTTGATCCCGTTACGCTAAAAGTAATAGCCCATGTGCCCGTCGGTTCAGATCCGCATGAGGTGATTGCATCGGAAGATGGTAAGACGGGGTATGTTTCTATATATGGCGGCGGCAGCCTGCATGAAATAAATGTCATTGACCTCGTCGCACATAAGCCTTTATATAATATTGATACAAGGCCGTTCATGGGACCGCATGGCCTGACGTTTGTTGGCGGGAAGTTGTGGTTCACTGTGGAAGGTTCCAAATGTATCGGGCGCTATGACCCGGCCAGCAGGAAAATCGATTGGTGCATGGGAACAGGCCAGGACCGCACCCACATGATCTATGTAACCCCTGACCAAAACCAAATTTATACTACCAATGTAAGTTCAGGAACCGTTAGTATTTTAATAGATACCTTGCTGGCATTCCGACCCGGCCCTATGGGCCCTCCTCCACCTAACGCCCCAAAAGGCCCACCTCCATCATTTGGCCAACCGCACAAGCAATGGATGCAAACTGTAATCCCTGTGTCAAAAGGTTCCGAAGGGTTTGATGTATCCCCCGATGGTCGTGAGTTGTGGACGGCTTCCGCCGATGATGGCACCATTGCTGTCATTGATCTGGCAAGCCAGAAAGTTGTCGCTACCATTGATGCAAAGGCCATGGGCGCCAACCGGCTTAAGTTTACCCCAGACGGGAAAATGGTGCTGGTATCCAGTCTGCGGACGGGCGACCTGTTCTTTATTGATGCAGCAACGCACCGGCAATTGAAGCAAATAAACATGGGGCATGGCGGCGCAGGCATTCTTATGGATACTGATGGGTCCCGTGCTTTTGTGGGATGCACCGGTGATAATTATGTTGCTGTTATTGATCTGAAAACAATGGAAATGACCAGCCATTTTGATGTGGGCGGAGGACCTGACGGTCTTGCATGGGCTGTAAGACGTTAGCAGCCCGGAAGGAATTTCACAGTGAAGATTATAAAATAATTAAATAACCATCCATGAAAACCCGATGAGACAATTAAACCAAGGACTGAAAAATCAACCTACCATATCCTCACCCTTAAACTATCCGGCCTGAACATTTTATCCCCGGGCTTTACATTAAAGGCCTGGTAAAATTCGGGAATATTTACTACCGGGCCATTTACTCTTGCTTTGGCAGGTGCATGGACATCAGTCATTACCTGTCTTGCAAGTAGCTCTTTTCTTTCTTTTGAAAGCCACCCCAAAGTATACCCGAGGAAATATCTTTGTAACTGGGTGAAGCCGCCAATTTTTTCATTCTTTTTATAAGCGGCTGTCTTCTTAAATGCATCGAGGCCCAATAACAAGCCGCCAAGGTCCGCAATATTTTCGCCCTGGGTGGCATTGCCATTTACATGCAAAGTATCTACCGGGTTAAATTCATCAAACTGCCTGATGATCATCTTTGCACGGTCACTGAATTCAATGGAATCGTTCTTCGTCCACCAATTCTTTAAATTGCCTTTGGCATCATATTGTCTACCCTCATCATCAAAGCCATGAGTTATTTCATGCCCGATAGTAGAAGCTGCTGCATAGCCATAAACGAGGGCATCGTCCAGCTCCTCATCTCTATAGCCGGGAACAGTAAAAATACCGGCAGGTAAAACGATCTCATTATTACTCGGGTTGTAATATGCATTATAGGTTTGCGGGGTCATTTCCCACTCCGCTCTGNNCCGCTCTGTCAACGGGTTTACCCAGTTTATTGATATTATAGTGGTGCCACCACGTTCTTGCTATCTGGATATTCAGAACATATGGGCCATCATCAATTAATAATGCGCTGAAATCTTTCCACTTATCAGGATACCCTACCTTTTTAGTTACGCCGGCAAGCTTCTGCAGGGCCTTTTGTTTGGTAGTTTCACTCATCCATGAAAGATTTTTTATCCGCTCCTTATAAGCTTCCCTGATGGCTTCCACCATATCGNNTAAAATATTTTTTTACAAAAAGCTGCCCTATTGCTTCGCCCATGGCATTTTCTTCAGCATCTAATACTCTCTTCCACCTTGGCCGGGGCTCTTTCGCACCGCTAAGGCTCTGCGAGTAGATAAAAGCGTTATCAAAGCTTTCTGAATTAAGATAGCTGCTATAGCTTTGAATCATGTGAAACTGAAGGTAACTTTTCCAATCATTAAGGTTGGTGGTATGCAACTCGCTGTTTAGTGCTGTATAAAATTCCGGCTGGCCTACTATTACTGAATCTAATTTTGATATTCCAATATCTTTCGTGTACTCTTTCCAATTAATATTTGATGCCAGGCTGGTTAAGCCTGCGACAGACATCTTATTATAATTTTTATAAGGGTCCCTGAGGTCCTGCAACCTGCGGCTTGCCTTTGCCAGCCTGGTTTCAAGATCATAAACTGCAGTTGCCTTTTGCAGAGAGGCAGCATCATCATTACCCAACTGTTTAAATGTTTTTACCAGGTATTCTTTATAAGAATCTCTTACTTTTTCTGTTCGGGCATCCGTTTTAAAATAATAATCCCTGTTAGGCATACCAAGCCCACCCTGGCTTAACTGGTATATCATCATATTACTGTTCTTATCATCCTGGGATACATAATCCCTGAAGAAGCAGTTAACCCCTTTTGTTTTTAACAAGGCTGCTTCCCTTAGCAGGTCATTAGCGTTTTGAATGGCATTAATTTCATTAAGGTCCATTTGTAAAGGCGATAGCCCGGCTTTATCATTGGCAACACTATCCATACCACTTTTCCAGAAATCACCAATCTTTTGAGTTATTGTTCCTTTAGCTGCATGAGCGGTTTCGGCCTCTTCATTAATTTTTAGAAGTCGCTTATATATTTCTTCCTGCACCAGGTTGCCAATTCCCCAACTACTCTCAGAAGGGGGAATAGGATTTCGTTTTATCCAGCCACCATTGGCATATTCAAAAAAATCATTTGCAGGACTAAGGGAACTGTCAATATGAGAAGTAAGAATATCTTTAACCGGAGGGGGAACACTTTCGGTAAAAGTTTTAGAAGCCTGCAGGGCTATAAATGCAACAACAACGATCAGGAATATTTTTTTCATGAGTGAGTGATTTGTTCGTTAAATGTAGAAAATCATTTGATACTGCAATTATTATTTTATGTCCAATCTGAATCTCCCGAAGAGGATCCGGTGACAAATTAAATAAATAGATTGGTCTCCTATTTTCCATGTTTTTAGTAAGGTGCCGTTGGCATTGTTAAGAAAAAGTTACCTTGCATAAACAGAAAGTTATACTATAAATTATTTGATTTATTTTACAAATCGGGATTTACTGAAAAATATTTTCTTTTCAAAACTAATTGAACGAAAAACCCTACTGTGACAATAATCTTATCATCATGAATACAACAGAACTCAAAAACATTCAAGCGCCGCTTAAAGAGAAATACCGCGATCAGCCGGAGTCTGCGGTGATAACCTTAATGGCACAGGGCAGGATCGGAGAGGGAATATCGTGCAAAGTGGAAACAGGTAAAGCCATGGTGGAAGCTGGTCTNNGTATTGAAATACGAGGAGGAAAAATTACTGCAGAAGGGGATCTTGACTTCAAAGGCACATTAGGTGTTTCAAAAGAAGCGCCGGTCGGATTTAAAATTATACGATTATCGTTTGACCTGGATACAGATGCTACAGAAGAGCAAATAGCCAGTATTAAAAAACTTACCGAACGATATTGCGTTGTATATCAAACACTCACCAAGGGAGTTCCGGTGGAAACGCATTATGCTGCATCATAACGATAATCATTAAAGGTAAAAATTGTAATAAAACAAAACCCGGAGGAAGCCGGGTTTTGTTTTAAGGCAGACTTTTTTAGAAATTAATTCTGAGCAGTAGCGGGACTGATTTCTGTATCAACTTCAGTGATCTTGTTAGCAGGAAAACCGCCCTTTTGAGCATGTTCCCGGATCAGATCTTCGTTCTCAGCTTTGTAAATACAATAAATCTTGTCTCCTGTTACATAGCTCTGTATCCACTGGATCTGCGGGCCCATTTCTTTAAGAACGCTGCAGGATTTTTGTGAAATAGCCTTTAATTGTTCGGGAGTTAAATTTCCTGCGCCAGGGATGTCTCTTTCGATAAGATAGGTTTTCATTGTTTTTGAATTTGGTGTTGTTGAATTGTTTGATGCAGTAGAGGTTTGCGCTATGGAAGCAGAACCGGTGAACAGCATGATAGCGAAGATCAGAATGCGATTGGTAATTGATTTCATAACATTTAATTTTTAAGTTTTAATAATACTTAAAGATAGCATTGACAATAAGCGGAAGGCTATAACAATTCATTCAAAAAATGGTAAACAACCTGTAACAAATCGTTCAAAAAATGGTAAAATTATTTCAGGAGGGAATGAATTAATGGAGCAAGTCAAGATAAGCCATTGGCAGAAGACCATATTTTTTCTTAAAACATTTGGTAAAATAGGAAGCGCTGGTGAAGCCGGAATCAAATGCTGAANNATATTGTAGCGTTGCTTTTGCATAAGATCTTTTGCTTTCTCAAGCCTGTATTCTTTCAGGAGTAGATTGGGAGAGAAGGTTGTCAATGAAACCGTTTTCCTGTATAACTGTGAGGTACTCATCGCTGTGACATGGCAATAATCAGTTAAATCGAAATCGGCATCATGAAAGTTTTCTTCCAGTTTGGTAAATAATAATTGCAACAAACTCTCATCATGTGGTGGAAGAGAGAAAAAGTTTTTCTTTTTATTTTGAAAAAAATCTTTTGCTACGAGCTCTTTAACACCCGAAGCTACAGCGATTTGAAAATTGCCCGCAATAAAGCACATGTTATCCGCAAATTGTATCGTATCCCCAAATAGTTCGTTACTTTTTTCAACAGGTTNNATCCACACGTTCATCCTGCATCTCCTGTTGAATGGCTAAAGCACAGGCGACCGCTTTTGATGCCGAAGAAAAAGAAATAATAAACGAGCTGCCCTCATGTTCGGCTTCAAGACCCCCGTGCAAAGCAAGGTTTTTTCTGATAATGTTATTATGGCTTTCCAGTAATTCATGGGCTTTTTCTGCACCGAGTTGATATCGTAGCAAATTGGGGTCAGTAATCCTCGTTACTAATAAAATTCGAAAAGAAGAGTCACTGAACACTTTAAGCCCACCCTCAGAAATTACTGCCGATTCAGGGTCATATATACGGCCTAAAAAAGAACTTACCAGGGTGCTGTCTACCTCTATTATTTTATTGGGCATGAGGCCGTGTGCCTTTCTATGCATTTCTTCCACAGCCTGGTGGTCCGGCGCTTCCACAAGGCAAAATACACTTTCCCGCTCTTCATCTATCCAATAGGTCATGCATTTGCAACGATGTTCTACCTGGTGTATTAAATCTTTACTATGCGCCTCCGCAACATCCTTTGCTTTAACTCCCGGCACAATATGTACATCCATGTAAATAGGCATAACTTTCTCCTTCTAACGTAAGATAAGCACTTTTTTCATGGTTTTAAAGCCAGAGTTTTTAGATTATCCTGGTAACTCAACCACCACCTTCTGAGAAGGTGGGTTGAAAGCATCGGGCAAAGCCCTCTTTAGGCTCTGGCGGTGGCGAGAACAAATCAAAATTCCTGGTTTGCCTTTCTTCTCTTTTGTCTTCTCCTTCCTGATATTTGACGTACCGCCTTATAACTTCCTC
>PKYU01000438.1 GCA_003132765.1 Chitinophagaceae bacterium
AACTGTCATACCTGGATATGAATTGCATCAATGTGACCTTTCAAATGTGGATAAAAAAAAGACTTTACGTGTAAAACCGGGAATCGCCAAACCTTATCAAGCAAATAGGAAATAAGAAAAATTTTGGCGATACCCGGTGAAATCCAGACATTGAATCAACCGCATTAAAAGTTTGCAATTCTGTCAATACCAGGTTGAAACAGGACACTAGGTTTTTTCGAGAAAAACAAGGATTCTCTATTAAGACTTTAAGATGGGAACTCAAGGCATGTCATTACTTCTTCCTAAATGTTCGGATATAATTAATGACATCCCATCTCTGGTCGTCCGTCAATGTAGTCTTGGCTAACGGCATCGGTTTTCTTCCTTCAGATATTTTCCAGAAAAGCTCTCCGTCTGTTTGATTTTGCACGTTATCAGAAGATAGATCTGCTACTGTTTTTTCAATTTTCATGGCACTGCTCCCATCACCTTTGCCTTCCTTGCCATGGCAACGCACACATTCTGTAATATAGGATTTCTTTCCCCTGGCCAGGGAAGACTCATCTGGCGAATATAAATTCTTCTTTTCTTTAGCTGATTCCGGCACAACCCAGGGGGCCCGGTGTTGGGCAAAGGCAATGGATGCATAAAAAATTGCAATTCCAAGCAGCGTTATTTTTGATATCATTTGTTTTTTACATTTAATTTTCATTTTTCTTTATTTTAATCCAGNNAAACATAAGAGCCAGCCTGTAAAGAAAAGGCCCCTTTTAAATCAATAAAAATTGCGACATTAATTGCAGGGGTCCGTTTTAAACCTATGCATCAATATCCTGATTTTGCTCTTCCTAACAGTTAAGTTTCAACCTTGCCGCTTTTCACATGATAGGCTATGAAACAAAGGGAAATGGAACACCAGAGCGTTAGTCCCAAACCCTATGAAAGGATATACTTCCGGTTAATAATAATTCCAGCGTTTGGTAATATTAAATCCGATTGAAAATTGACCTTTTGTATAATCATTTTGGTTATAAAAGTTATTTATCTGGGGAACAATACTCTGGTAGTTTCCAAGAAATATCTGGAAGGTGTGGGTAATGGTTACGATTTGTATTCCGAAACTAATATTGGGATGGGGGTTATTAGTAGGATGCTGCGTAAGAGGCTGATCATAATTGGCGATAACACCCATTCCATCCGTAAACATATAACAGCCCGAAGTAGCCACTGCAAAATGGTAATTTTTCATTTTTGGCTTAATTGTGCCATCCGAGCTCTTGTATCCTTCCACATTATTAAAGTATGATACATTGGGCGACACCTGAAGAGATAATTTATTGGTAACTTTTCGTGCTATGATCAACTGACTGAAATAGGAAATCCTGTCGGCACCGGTTACAAAATTACCCGCCTTGGGGAGAGTAGAAACCGCCATATCCCCATAAAAGGTAACGCTTACAGGACAGCCGTTAGATANNTCCGTACATATCAGTATAACCGTTATTGATGGTTCCAAAGCGGTGCTGAATGGTAATCTCTAACGTCTTCTTAACCGGCACCATTACAGTTTGATTGTCAATAATCAGGTTGCTTTTAAAGGTATTTCTTACCCGTATAATAACACTATCCTGGGCTTTGCTCTGATTGCCGATAACCAATAAGCCAACAACCAATAGCCAGAAGCGATGATTAACTTGATTTATTTTCATTTTGAATGTTGTTTTTGGTTCGTTTTTTAATTGTTCTTAGCGCCTTGCGTAATCCATGCCAGTACCAGGGAATTAATGTTGGATGGGTTGTTGGTGCGCCCCATCGGCATACTAGGGCTAAGTTTTCCGGTTAGCCGTTCGTAAAGGATGCTGTTCTCTGGTGTTTTGATATCTACGTATTTACTCATCAATGAATTGTATGCATTGTCAGCCATTAAATTCGGAGCATGCCCACCCGTTGCATGACAACCGCTCAGCGCACAGTTTTTACTGAAGAGGGGCACCAGGTCCTTTGAAAAAGAAACCGTATCTGTAACCGGCACCGTCTCATTTTGGATAATCAAGGTAATGTCTTTTTTGCACCCGGCTATTAACAAGACGAACAATGAAAATGTAATTATTATTATTTTTTTCATGAAGAATGATTTAAGAAATTATGAATTATGAAGGCTAAATGATAAGGGTCGTTTAACTTATAATTCATAATCACATTGTTTAATTACTTCTGAAAATGCAACGTCAGTCCAGCTACAATAGCATGTTGATTATCGGCTCCGTTAAACATTGCGCCAATACCGAACGGTTGATCGCTGAGCGAGGAAAAATCAGCATCATTTGAGTTATCTGTGGTTTTCAATGCCCTCATTAAAAGCAACCTCCAACCTGTTCCTGTGTAAAAGGCATTAGCAGTTACATCGCCGCGGCTTCCTGTATAGGCGCCCACAATGCTACCGGGAATACATTTTGGTCCATCACCGGAACCCACTTGTTTATAATCCGAGCCGGCAGAAGGATCAATAGTAGATGAATTAGATAGCGTAAGAACTCCATTAGCATCTACTGCAACAACTTTTAATGCCGCTCCTGAAGGGAGCGTATCGCTCAACATAATGGCGCTGTTATTATAGCTTCCGCCCGGTATTACCCATATTGGAACTGCTTCTTTGGTGCTTGTTCCGGTAATTGTTAAGGTTTGTTTATTGGAGAATCCACCATCTGCTACCTGTGCTGTCTGAAATTGCGGCGGCACTGTGGATGCAGACCCATTATTTACCTGCCAATCGCTATGAACTTCATTCTTATCCAATGTACCGCTACTTCCTAATCCTACACTTGAACCATCATCTATAAAACAATCATTAGCCTGGTTAACATTCACAACCTGGAGCATGCGAGCCCTCCAGCAATCTAACAATTCAGTAGGACCGTTTGTGTACATTACGCCTCCGGTAGGGGTAGTTCCACTTCCATAAGAAGAATTAACATGACAAGCACTATAGCAGGAAAGTGATAAAAATGATGGAGTGGAATTTGCGATGTCAAACATCATTACAAATTGNNCAGAATTCAAAGTTGGAGCACCTGATTCCTGTGCCCAAAGTTTTGTAGCAGGATTAAAATACCATTGTGCACTTTCCACGTTTTTTTGTGCAGCGTCAAATTCAACAAGGTAATATATATTGTTGGCATCATACAATGAACGCATCGTAATATCCGTAGCATTGCCAACATACCCTATAAAAGTTCCATTTCCCAAATCAGGAACAACGGCATGTATTGTTAATTGTGGCGCATTGTCCCATGCGGCATCAATGGTTCCATCCCATGGGGAACCTCCAATGGGTCGAAGAGTAGCTGTTCCTTTAACAGAGTATAAAGTATCGGTATTCAATGTTGTCGTCGGGGTTGTTAAGTCGAGCACCTGGTTATGTTTTGTGCAATTCGACAGTCCTAATACTATGACTGTTACCATAATGAGGACAACTGCTAAATACCTGGTCATATTTTTCATGTTGAATTGTTTTAAAGTTGTTTTATTTTTTTGTATGTTTTGGTTGCACTTATTTTTTGAATAAGTTGCTTTACTTTTTTGTTGCTGGTCCGAATTCCCTGATATAATCTATTACCATCCAACGCTGCTCTTCAGTCATTTCTTTTTTGAAAGAGGGCATTGGCTTTTTGCCTTCCGTTAATTTCCAGAAAATGGCACCATCGCTTTGTTTACTGAAATTTTCTTTTGTAAAATCGCCCACTGGTTTATCTAACTCAGCACTTTTGGGTCCGTCGCCTTTTCCTTTTTTTCCGTGGCAGATAGCGCAGGTTTTAATAAAAAGATCCTTACCCGTGGCAATGTTTTTTTCGTTGGCAATAACCGGATTGGTTACTTTATCTGCAGAAGGTGGAGCAGTCCAGGTTTGCTGATTTGGACCAAATGCGGACAAAAGAATAACTGCTCCGGTAATTATTCCGGTTACAATGGAACCCTGTAGTTTCATTTTGGTGGTTTTTCTGATATAAATTCTCATGATTTTTTGTTTTATTTATTTAAGCTTTAGTTGTTTAATNNTTTTTATGGTCAGTTGCTCTTCTTTTTTTATTTTACGCAGCTGAAAGAAAATGAAAAAATAAGTAAACCATACCCCGCCAAAGAGTGTTGAAACCGTTATGACAAGTGGCAGCGGAGCAGAAGATTCCCAGAGCGCACGTGGAAATGGATTCTTGTCCACAGCAAGGGCAGTACCCCAGGATTCAGTTGCTTTTTTTTCCACATTCCCGAATTGTTCATTGTCCTCCATCCTTGCAGCCACAGTAATAACTCCCGCTGTATCGCCTGGAATGTTTTTTGGAAAAGCAAATGAAGCCTCGCCATTTTCGTCTGTAGTGATATTATTTTCCTCTGATGACGGCATGAATCCAAACAAACGCTGCACATAAAACTTCAATTCCGCACCTTTCACCGGAATTTCTTTCCCGTTCTTCCCTGTTTCCAATAATTTAACAATTACCATCCTTGAAGTATCGTTCGGACTTAAGTTGAGGGTAAGGCTGACATCTTTGTAATGCACCTGTTCCATAGCATCCTCATATTGGGAGTCATTTTCAATTTTAGCCACGATGGTGAAATAGAGGCTATCATCTAATGGCAAATCTTTCTGAAGCATGATGGTAGCCTGACCTTTATAATCTGTTTTTGCGCTTTTAAGAAACCGCTGCTGTTTGTTATCCAAGAAATAGAAATTAACCCGTGCATTTTTTGCAGGAACAAATTTTTCTTCATTATTTTTCACTTTGATTACCGCCAACGCGGCCTTGCTCATATCAGCGTTCTTGTAATACGATAATTGAATAGTAGCTTCTCTCTTTACCTGGGTTTGTGATGGAATCTGAGCTGGCACGATGCTATAGAGCAACCCGGTAAAGGCTATTGCAAGGGCTGATCTTTTTAGAATGCTATTCATCTTCATAATTTATTTGATTTATTATGCCGGTTGTATTATTGGCTCGTTATTTTCTCTTGACTGTTCTCCATAAATTGATGCCAACCCTGCTTCTCTTTGTTCCCTGAGTTCAATTGCTGCTTGCTTATCGTGTTCAATCTGGATTCCCTCTTCCACTTCCCATACGGCCATCATAGGGAATAATTTTGAAAACAATGTGATCACGAGAAATATTCCCGCCAGGCATGCAGCGGTGACTGAAAATTCCACATAGTTTGGAAAATAACTTGACCAGGTTCCCGGAACTTCCTGGATGGGCATATAAGGATGCAGGAGCGTTGGCACTACAATGAGGTATCTTTTTACCCACGCACCTGATACTATAATAATACTCGTAATAGAAAGCATCGTTATACTTCGCCCTTTGGGAAACGCCATAATAACAATGGGCAGCAATACGGTACCGAACTGGCAGGTCCAGAATGCTATTGAATAACTTCCTGAAAACAAGTCAGTCAGCAAATGTCCTTCAGCCGTTACCATATTGTAGGCTGGTATCCAGTATTCATTCAGGTTCAGGTACGCATAAATAAGCGTAAGCGCCAGAACAATGCGTCCCATCAGGTCAAAATGTCTTGGAGTAATGTAATTTTCGAGGTGGTATAGTTTTCTGAAGACGGCCATTCCTAAAATTACGCCGGCAGAACCCGAGTAAAGTGCGCCGGCAACAAAATAGGGACCGAATACAGTACTATTCCATCCCGGACGCAGCGTCATAGCGAAAATATAGCTAACAACAGTATGCACGGATACTGCTACAGGAATGATCACAATAGTCATAACGGTCATACTCTTTTCCAACCGGTGCCATTGCGATTTAGTGCCTGTCCAGCCAAGTGACATTTTTGTGTAAAGCCACTTTTTGAATCTTTTGAAATGCGAATCGCAGACGGTTAACCTGTCCCTGCAAAGCGCCATATCAGGTATCATAGGCAGAAAAAGAAATACTGTGC
>PKYU01000410.1 GCA_003132765.1 Chitinophagaceae bacterium
TAATAAAATAAGAAGAACAATTTATAAGACCCGATGGCATTAACCAACCCGATTATCCGGCAACTTTTATCTGAAAAATTCGGGGAAAATCTATCTGATTGGACCGAACCTTATGGGATGCTAACTTTTACCTCTCCTAAGGATTTGAATCTTAAAGTCCTTCAGTTTCTTTATGATGATCCTACATTGAAGTTTCGTTTTCTTACTGATTTATGCGGCGTTCACTACCCTGGGCGAAAAGACGAAGAATTGGCTGTCGTTTACCACCTACATAATTTAGTAGATAATGTTCGGGTACGGTTTAAAATATTTACGGATATTTCCAAACCTGATGTATTTAGCGCCACGGCATTATATTCTTCTGCAAACTGGATGGAGCGTGAAACTTATGATTTTTTCGGAGTAAATTTCATTGGCCATCCAAACCTTGTGAGGATATTAAATGCTGATGAAATGGAGTATTTTCCGATGAGAAAGGAATATCCTTTGGAGGACCAAAAAAGGATTGATAAGGATGATGAAATGTTTGGAAGAGATTAAAAAATCAAAAAATGGAAAGTATTTACAGGATATTTTATAAATATAGAAATGTTTTGATAAATGTATTCATTGTATTTTCATTAATGGGAGCGCTTATAGCCACCGGAGAAAAGTCAAGAAGTTTCTTTCTTGGAATGGGAACTGCTGCGGGGTTATTCATTTTTGGGGAAAGAATAGGAAATAAAAAAAGGCAGAATAGAAGGGAAGAAAACCAAAATTGAAGGTTACTTAATTGTACCTTAATCTGAAAAATCNNACTTTGACCCGATTTCACTAATCAAATTATGCCAGAGACCAAGCATCATATAAATCTGCCCGAACATTCGCTTGAAAAGAAGACGACAACCTTAAACCTGGGACCTACACATCCTTCTACTCATGGTGTTTTTCAAAATATTGTTGAGTTGGATGGAGAGCGAATCGTGAGCGCTGAGCAAACTGTTGGCTATATCCACAGGGCTTTTGAAAAGATTGCTGAGCACCGCCCTCTTTACCAGATTACTCCCTNNTAAATTATTGTTCTTCACCTATTAATAATATGGGTTGGCATATCTGCTGTGAAAGATTGCTGAACGTGAAAATACCCAAAAGAGTAGATTATTTGCGCATAATTATTATGGAGCTTGCCCGTATTTCTGATCACCTGATCTGTAATTCTATCGTTGGGGTCGATTCAGGAGCCTATACAGGTTTCCTATATGTAATGCAGTACCGGGAGCTCATTTATGAAATATATGAGGAGGTTTGCGGATCGAGATTGACTACCAATATCGGGCGCATTGGAGGGTTTGAAAGAAATTTTACTAACGAGGCTTTCACAAAACTTGAAAAATTTATTAAAGAGTGGCCGGTTGTCCTTGCTGAATTTGAAAGCCTTTTTACGAGAAACAGAATATTTATGGATCGGACTATCGGAGTTGGTCCTATCAGTGCAGACCGTGCCCTGAATTATGGATTCACGGGGCCCAATCTTCGTGCTGCAGGGGTTGATTACGACGTTCGGATTCAAGCACCTTACAGCAGTTATGAAGATTTTGATTTTACTATTCCGGTTGGTAGTACAGGAGATTCTTATGACAGGTTCCTGGTGAGGAATGAGGAAATGAGGCAGAGTTTGAAGTTAATTAAAGATGCTTACAATAAAGTCCAGGAATTTAAGGGAGCAGATGCTGAGGTTTTCCATGCAGATGCACCTGAATACTATTTACCGGAAAAGAAGGATGTTTATACCAAAATGGAAGCACTTATTTATCATTTTAAAATAGTTATGGGTGAAATTGATATGCCAGCAGGAGAAATCTATTCTGCTGTAGAAGGAGCAAATGGTGAGTTGGGCTTTTATTTGATAAGCGATGGAGGCAGGGCGCCTTATCGTCTTCATTTCCGCAGGCCATGTTTTATTTATTACCAGGCGTATTCTGAATTAACGAAAGGAGGAATGTTAAGTGATGCAATTATTACCATGAGTAGCCTGAATTTGATTGCAGGGGAGATGGATGCCTAGGAAAAAAGTTTGGATTAATAAATTTATAATAAGGAAAATGTAAAGCAATGGTTTTTTCTGAACAACAATTGAATAAAGTGAATGAAATAATCAGCCGGTACCCTGAAGGGAAGCAAAAAAGTGCTATACTTCCTTTGTTACATATTGCTCAGCAGCAAGGTGGTGGATGGCTCGATGTCTCGGCAATGGATTATGTAGCTTCTCTGCTCAATATTCTACCAATTGAAGTATATGAAGTAGCAACATTTTATTCGATGCTCAACACAAATCCTGTAGGAAAATATGTTTTTGAGGTTTGCCAGACCGGGCCTTGCATGCTTAATGGCAGCGAAGAGATCATAAAATATATCCAAGGCAAATTATCAATTAATAATGGTGAGACTACCGCTGACGGTTTATTTACCTTAAAGGTTGTCGAATGCCTTGGGGCTTGCGGCTATGCGCCAATGATGCAGTTTGGAAAGACTTACCGGGAGCATCTCACTAAAGAAAAAGTTGACCAGATTATAGATGAGTGTATAGCTCGGGCTGCGGCCAATAATTAAATTGAACTTAACATAAGAACTTAACTGGATGTATAATTGTGAGTAGAAGAAATAATCGATATAATGTCAAAAAAATTATTATTAGATAAGGCGCATATTGATGGCATTCGCACTTTTGAAGTTTATCGTCGTGAAGGAGGTTACAAAAGTGTGGAAAAGGCTCTCCGGATGCAGCCCAATGAAATTGTTGAAGAGGTGAAGCGAAGCGGGCTGAGAGGCAGGGGAGGCGCTGGTTTCCCGACCGGATTGAAATGGAGTTTTTTGGCTAGGCCGGAAGGTACGCCGCGTTACCTTGTTTGTAATGCGGATGAAAGTGAACCCGGAACATTTAAGGACCGATACCTGATGGAATTTATTCCGCATATGTTGATTGAAGGAATGATAGTTTCTTCCTTTGCACTGGGAAGTAATGTCAGCTATATCTACATTCGCGGAGAATATGATTGGATTACAGAAATTCTTGACCAGGCAATTGCCGAAGCAAAACAAAATGGTTTCCTGGGTAAGAATATTCTTGGGAGTGGATTTGATTGTGAAATATATACCCACCGGGGAGCAGGAGCATATATATGCGGGGAAGAAACGGCCCTGCTTGAGAGTCTCGAAGGAAAAAGAGGATTACCAAGAATCAAACCGCCATTTCCTGCAGTAAAAGGATTGTGGGGATGTCCAACTGTAGTAAATAATGTGGAAACAATTGCCGCTGTTGTTCCTATAATCAATGATGGGGGAGAAGCTTACTCTAAGATCGGAGTTGGCAGATCAACCGGTACCAAATTAATTTCTGCATGTGGAAACATTAATAAGCCCGGTGTTTATGAAATAGATATGACGATTTCGGTAGTAGAATTTATTTATAGTGATGAATATTGTGGAGGAATTCCAAATGGCAAAAGATTGAAAGCATGTATTCCGGGAGGCTCATCAGTGCCTATATTACCGGCAAATCTTTTGCTGAAAACGGCTAAGGGTGAAACAAGAATCATGAACTATGAAAGCCTCTCTGAAGGTGGTTTTGCAACCGGTAGTATGATGGGATCAGGAGGATTTATAGTTTTGGATGAAGATCAGTGTATCGTTCGCAATACGATGTCGCTCGCAAGATTCTATCGCCATGAAAGCTGCGGTCAATGTTCCCCCTGCCGGGAAGGAACAGGCTGGATGGAAAAAATATTGAATAAAATTGAAAATGGAAAGGGAGAAATGAAGGACATTGATTTGCTTTGGGATATCCAGGGGAAAATTGAAGGCAACACGATTTGCCCGTTAGGGGACGCAGCTGCCTGGCCTGTGGCAGCAGCCATCAGGCATTTCAGAGATGAGTTTGGATGGCATGTATTAAATCAGGAGGAATGCTTAAAAAGAAATTATGGTTTGGCAAATTATGCAGATGAGTTCCATATTCCTGCGGTGGCATAATAAAATTTGAAAGATTAAATTATTGATAAAAACAAAATTTACGCATAGCCTTTACTGAAGGCTCAGCGTAAAATAATAAAAAGATGGCTGAAGAAATAAAAAAAGAATCGCCTGCAAATTTTAAAGTAACCATAGATGGCAGAACTATTGAAGTTCCGCAGGGCACTTCTATTTTAAATGCTGCCCGGATGATTGGACCTGAAGTAGCTCCGCCGGCTATGTGCTATTACAGCAAGTTGGAAGGCAGCGGGGGTAAATGCAGAACTTGTATGGTAGAAGTAGCTGCGGGTTCTACTGCCGATCCCAGGCCAATGCCCAAACTGTTAGCCTCATGCAAAACCAACGTAATGGATGGGATGGTGGTTAAGAACACTACCAGCCACAAGGCACTGGAAGCAAGGAAAGGCGTGGTTGAATTTTTATTGATCAATCACCCGTTGGACTGCCCTGTCTGCGATCAGGCAGGTGAATGCCATCTCCAGGATCTTAGCTATGAGCATGGAGCTGTGCAAACCCGCTACGAATTTAATAGGCGCACTTTTGTGAGGGAGGATATTGGTCCCTATATTCAATTACACATGACTAGATGTATTCTGTGTTACCGGTGTATTTATGTAGCGGATCAATTAACTAATAAGCGTGTGCATGGAATACTTGACCGTGGCGATCATTCTGATATTTCTACCTATATTTCGAAAGCAATAGATAATGATTTCAGCGGAAATGTTATCGATGTTTGTCCTGTAGGAGCATTGACTGATCGCACTTTCAGATTTAAGAATCGTGTTTGGTTTTTGAAACCGATGGATGCCCATCGTGACTGCGATAAGTGTTGTGGAAGGGTTACCTTATGGAACCGGGGTGACGAGGTTTTTCGTGTAACGGCAAGAAAAGACTCATGGGGTGAAGTGCAGAGTGATGAAAGCGGAAAGCCAATGTGGATCTGCAATACGTGCAGGTTCGAAAAAAAGAAAAGTTCAGATTGGGTTATTGAAAAACCGACCTCTATAAGCAGGCATTCCGTTATTTCCGGGAATCACTACCAGGTAAAAGTAATTCCACCTGATCCATTGGATAAAATATTGAATGGTAGAAGTCCATTATTACTGATGGATATTCATGAGGAAAGCGAAGTAAATCAACNNCAGACAAAACATTTAATGGAGACCCGACTTCCAGTGGGCACAATGCTACGGATTCGATGGAAAATAAAAAGGTGCCTATAGGGCAATCCGATATGCAAGACAGTTGAAACGACGAAACAGTAATTTTTTTATTTGGTTTAATACAGGTTTTTATTCTTTTGAACTTTAGATTTCGCATATGCATTTATTAGCAATTGATTGGGTTTTATTTTCTGAAAAATTAATCCTGATTATCGTCGTAGTCAGCATCTCACTTGTTGTGGCTATGTATTCTACATATGCAGAACGTAAGGTTGCAGCCATTATTCAGGACAGACGCGGACCCAATCGGGCCGGTCCTTTTGGTATCTTTCAACCCCTTGCTGATGGATTAAAATNNTTTTTAAAGAAGAAATTATTCCCAAATTTTCATCCAAATTCTTATTCATACTTGGCCCGGGTATTGCAATGCTTACAGCCATCATGATTGGCGCAGTTATTCCATGGGGAGATAAGGTTCATATTTTTAACCGTGATATTTCTTTGCAGATTGCAGATGTAAATATTGGTATTTTATATGTTTTTGGAATAGTAAGCCTTGGAATTTACGGAATTATGATTGGCGGGTGGGCAAGCAATAATAAATTTTCCTTATTGGGAGCGATGCGTGCGGCATCCCAAATTATTAGTTATGAACTCCCGATGGGTATTGCACTTATAGCCCTTCTGATGCTTACCGGTACCCTAAGTTTGAAAACGATGGTGGAGCAGCAAACTGATCAATGGTGGAACATTTTCAAACAACCTTTGGGTTTTCTGATTTTTCTTATTTGTGCTTTCGCAGAAACAAACAGAACCCCTTTTGATCTCGCTGAGGCAGAAAACGAATTGATTGGAGGGTATCATTCTGAATATTCTTCCATGAAACTTGGATTTTATCTATTCGCAGAATATGTGAATATGTTTTTAAGCAGTGCGGTAATGGTTACCTTGTTTTTTGGGGGTTATGATATCCCTTTTGTAAATGACCATACATTAATTAACACAGTAGGCATCAACGGGATGGCAGTATTACAGGGNNCCCTGGGTTGGAAAATATTACTGCCTCTTTCATTATTCAACATGCTGATTACCGGCGCCATAATTCTATTACACCAGAATCACTGGCATTTCTGAATTGGTTTCTAAATGTGATTTTTTAATGAAGAACAGTTATAAATTAAAATATACTTTTGCGGACAATAAATTGAATCCCGTTTTTTGCGGTGAAATTAAAAGGAAATTTTTATGGAGGCACTAACGAGCAGGATGAAGCCGGTTTCAAGAAGAAAAATGACCATCTGGGAACGAATGTATTTGCCTGAAATTCTCAGGGGAATGTTTATTACATTCAGGCATATTTTTAAAAAGAAAGTGACGATTAATTACCCGGAAAAAACAAGGCCATTCAGCCCCGTTTTTCGCGGATTACAAATATTAAACCGGAATGAAGATGGTCGCGAAAGGTGCACAGCCTGCGGATTATGCGCAGTAGCCTGCCCTGCCGAAGCAATTACCATGGAGGCAGCTGAACGCCAGCCGGGAGAAGAACATTTATATCGGGAAGAAAAATATGCAGCCAAATATGAGATTAATATGTTACGCTGTATCTTTTGTGGATTGTGTGAAGAGGCATGCCCAAAAGATGCTATTTATCTGAGTGAAACTTTTGCACCTGCCAATTACCAGCGAAAAGGATTTATATATGAAAAAAAGGATTTGTTGATTCCAAACCCCAAAGAAGATCCTGAAGGATATGCCAAAGCGAAAGGCAGCAGAATCTTGCATCCCGAAGGACACGGAAACGAAAAATAAAATTAGAATATCAGGAATTTAAACATGTCAACTACACAAATTTTATTCTGGTTCTTATCTCTGCTGGCCATAACAGGGGCTATTGGCATGGTGGCAAGTAAGAATCCAATATACGCAGTACTGTGGCTGATTGTGGTGTTCTTTTCTATTTCCGGTCATTATGTTTTGATGAATGCACAGTTTCTGGCAATTGTCAATATCATTGTGTATGCAGGTGCCATTATGGTGCTTTTTACATTTGTAATTATGTTGATGAATTTAAACGAGCACCCGGAAATCCCGAGAAATATCTATATGAAAGCAATTGGGATAATTGCAGGAATGTGTTTGCTTATAGTATTGGTGGCAGCACTTTCCAAATCTTCTACAATGAATGTTGAAATGAAATATGGGACCAATGTTGGACTTATAAAATACCTGGGACACACACTGTTTAATGATTACGTCGTTCCTTTTGAGATAAGTAGCGTGTTATTCCTTAGCGCAATGATAGGTGCTGTAATAATTGGTAAAAAAGAAAAAGAAGAAGCCATATAAATTTATAAAATTGCAGATTTACTGTTGCCATAGAGTTCTGGAATTGCTGTAAATAAAATTAATAAAGCATGGAAATAAAGTGGTACATAATATTATCTCTTACATTGTTTTGTATTGGTATCGTGGGTGCACTCACCAGGCGTAATTCAATCATAATATTTATGTGTATCGAACTTATGCTAAATTCGGTTAACCTGCTTTTGGTAGCATTTTCAAAAATGCATTTATCAGGTGGTATCAATTTGGCGGCTTCGGCTATTGATGCACAAATTTTTGTATTCTTTATTATGATTGTTGCAGCCGCGGAGGTAAGTATAGGCCTGGCTATAATAGTAATGATGTACCGGAATACCAGGTCAATTGATATTAATTTT
>PKYU01000110.1 GCA_003132765.1 Chitinophagaceae bacterium
GCTTTATTTCTTCGTCATTTAGTACAAATTGTTCCTGTTTTTCTTTTGAAGTAGGTATATTTACTACAGGATTTTCCGGGTCATTACTGTAAATCATTGTCTGGTCTTTTTCACCCACCTTTTTCTGAATTATTGGATTTTTTCCTTCCAGTAAGGTTGGTTTAAAAACAAAAAACTCATCTGGTATTACCGTACCCTGAACAATGTTTTCTCCTAAACCCCATACACCACTGATGTGTATGATATCGCGAAAACCGGATTCAGGTTCCAGCGTAAAGCATACACCAGAAGAGGCTTTGTCTGACCGGACCATTTTTTGAACGCCGACAGACAACTGTACTTTTTCGTGAACAAAACCATTGTCCTCACGGTATTTGATAGCCCTGTCTGTATACAAAGAGGCAAAACATTTTTGTACTGCTACCAATAATTCTTTTTCTCCTTTGATATTAAGGTAACTGTCTTGTTGTCCTGCAAAGCTTGCCTTGGGTAAATCTTCTGCTGTTCCGCTGCTCCTAACAGCCACTTCGAAATAATTACTGCCACATAAAGTTTTATAGGCATCCAGTATAGATTGCTGCAAATCTTTGGGGATTTCAGCATCCATTAATAATTTTCTTGCCTTAGCTCCTAACTCCCTGAGATTTGAATAATTTTTCTTATCTAACTGCTGCATCAGATCATTCAGCTTTACCTGCAGTGAATTATGTGTCAGGAAACTTAAGAAAGCTTCGGAAGTAACAGCAAATCCATCGGGTACAGGAATACCGGCAGTGGACAGTTTTGAAATCATCTCACCCAAAGAAGCATTTTTCCCGCCAACTGAGGCAATATCATTGATGCCGGTGTCTTTAAATTGTTTAATATACTGCTTCATAAAATATTTTTTTAATTTTTAGTGGTGTAGTGCCATTATTGGTATGGGACTATATAATACAAATTGTTTTGTATGATTCTTGTGAATTAATTTGTCAACCAAGCTGTGACGCTTTGGTAAAATGATCAATAAATCAATGTCGTTTTTTTCAGAAAATTCCATAATGCCCTCATCCAAATCAGGACTGGTTATGAAATGATAAACAGGATCTAAATCAATAAGCATCTCCTGCACCAGGCCGGATTCATAAATTGTATTCGGGTCAAATTCCTTTTTCTTCGCAATATTCAGCACGTATAGTTTGGCGTTGAAATCATGGACCAGCAGTTTGATCTCATCCACCGGCACAGTGTCTACTACATGATCAAAGTCACAAGCCAGCCCGATTTTTTTAATGGAAGAAAAAGTAACGCCGGTAGGTACGGTGATAAGAGGCCACATTAAATGTCTCATCGCATGTAGGGTGTGGCCGCCAAATAATAAACGATCTGCGGCCGTGGTACCCTGGCTGCCCATTACAACTGCATAAGGGTTTAATTTCTTACAAACATTATTAAGTTCGTCAGAAAATGAACCCAGCCTTATGTCTGTTCCTATACTTAATTTTCCGTTGGTTTTATTTGTTAATTTTTGCTTAAAAGCATCCATTTCCCGCTCAATGTCCTGCCGGATATTTTCAGGATTTTCAACTACTGCGGCTTCATTATAAGTTACCTGTATTTGATAAATGTGCAGCAACTGCATATCTGCATGTAACCTGAGGGCCATTTCGGCTGCGTATTCTGCAGCATTGGAAGCTGATGAAGAGAAATCCGTGGCGACTAATATTGTTTTCATAAAACTTATTTTTTATTATCTATACAATTGCAAAATAACTTTGACTTTCTAAATCTTCCACTTGCTTAGGTTCCGGATTCATCTTTTTTGTTCAATACTCAATCAATAAATCTAAAAATGCGCTATAAAAATTGGTTGAGTAATTGTCTTAATGATAGGTTCAGCCTGGCTGCTTTTAAAGAATCTTGAGATGGCATTCCTTCCATAAGCTCCCATTATTAAGAAAATATTTCTCCTTGTATACAGGTGGTCAAACAACTTCATACCTGGTTTTCCCTTGAGGACTTCAAAATGATAATCAGCATAATGTGTACCAAGCCATTCCTTAAGTTTAAGTTTATCCCTGTCTTCCCACTCACCGGACCGGTTCACCCTCAGTACCGTTGCTTTCTTATTATTAAATTCAGGAAAAAGATAGGCGAATTGTTTCATGGCATAAATGGATGACGGTGATCCATTATAGGTGAAAATTATTTCGTCAATAGCTTCGAAATCCTCCGGTGCTATTATTACAGGGCATTCCGTTTTTTTGAGAACCTCCCTGACAAATTCTGTAGGGATCCCTTCATATTGTTGGTTAAAGGATGTTTCTGTATCCACTACCAGGAAGTCTGCATACCGGCTTTCCTCAATCAGGTCATCGGCNNCTAACGCCTCTGCTGGTGCAGCCTTCTTTAAAATAATTAATGTTTCGTTCTATGAATGCCATTTTTGACTTATAGCTTTCTGATTTCTCATCAGGCCCCCATTCCATATAGGGCATTCCTTCAGCTTCCATTAATACAGGCCTGTCTTCTGGTTCCAGATTCTCCAGGAAAACGCCTGTCAGGTCTGACTTTGTGAGGCGCGCAAGATAGCAGGCAAAATCCAATGCATTTTTATCCGGGTTTAACGCGTCAATTGCAAGCAATATCTTTTCCATTTGCACATTTTTGTCAAAGCTATGAATGGCGGGGATTTAATTATATGATGGACGTTAGAAGAAATAATGATTTTGATCAAATGAAAGAGGAGAGATTGGCTTTAACCTTTTCCAATAATTTGTTATAAAAGGTTTTTTTTTAAAAAATATTAGTTGATCCGAAAAGATTAGATCAATCTCTTTGCCATTTCTCCAAATAGGGATGTTTTCGAAAAATAAAAATGTCAACGCAATATCTGCACTTAATTAATTTTCCCTTAACCAGCTTATTGATTTTTGTATATCATTATTGGAATACGTTCTCAAATGCCCGGGCAACAAAAAGCTCATTGCTTTAAAAGTATGGTTTAGCCAGTTAATATCAGACACAACAGCAATTTTTTCCCAGTGAAAATAGTGCTTCAGCCCTACCAGAGTATCATCCCACATAGCACCAAAGTCAATTTTAGTCTTATCTGTAAAATGGCAGAGCAACCTTAATTTAGGTTGTTGTTTTGAATACTTTTCAATGGCAGGAAAAATAATACTTTCATATTCTTTGGCTGTAACATTGCCGGAAAATTCAAATCCCAACACTTTATCTGAAAGATTTTCGATTTGTTTAATCATGATTATTATCCTTTTCTTTTAAGCTTTAAAGGTTGAAAAATACTTAATCATGGAATATGAATACCGTCAGCAAAACATATGATACCCATCACATTTTTTATTCTATTAGGAGAGGCCAAAGGCCTCAATCATTTTTTATGATTTAAATACCAGTAATTTTAAATTTTGATGACAATTATAAAATACTCTTTGAGATTATTTTTAAATCCTTATCAAACTTGTATAAATAAATTTTTCCTGTATCCAGGTTAAGGTTGGCTATATCCTCATCACTAATGTTATCCAATTCTTTCATAATAGATCGTAGGCTGTTGCCATGTGCTACGATCAAAACGTTTAACCCTTTCTTCAGATCTGGTACTATGGTTTTTTGAAAATAGGGCATGGCCCTTTCGAGGGTATCTTTAAGACTTTCTCCGCTGGGGGGAGCTATATCATAACTTCTTCTCCAGATATGAACCTGTTCATCACCATATTTTTTGGCAACTTCAGCCTTGTTAAGGCCTTGCAGGTCGCCGTAATTTCTTTCATTCAGGGCTGCATTTTCTACCACAGGAATATCCTTATTCTTATTTACTTCAAGGATATAATTTAAGGTGTCAATGGCCCGTTTCAACTTCGAGGTATAGGCCACGTCTATCTTGTAATTTTTCAATTTTTCGGCAGCCTCCCTGGCTTCCTTAACTCCCTGTTCACTCAGGGGAACATCCACCCATCCGGTAAAAAGGTTTTCAAGATTATATACACTCTGTCCATGGCGGATCATTAATAAGTCTGACATAGTTTTTTATAATTTATATTTTGATCTTAAAAGTAGAAGCCTTTTTTTTATAAAATAAT
>PKYU01000413.1 GCA_003132765.1 Chitinophagaceae bacterium
GGATTCAAAGTTTGTATACAAACTTTGAATCCTTGTCTGGATTAAACAGGCAGTTGGATTATTTAAGAGCTATTGCAAAACATCATTTATTAATGGTCATTTTTTTTGAAAATACTGAACTTACAAAACTTACTACTTCCCGCGCAAGTGATATAGAAGAGGTTTATATAAAGACAATTGCTGAAAAATTCGCTTTTGAAAAAAGACTGATAACAAAGGAATTAGCGAAATATGGTATTTTATCATTGTTAACTTCTCCACAAAAACTTACGGTGAATGTTATCAATAAATACCTGGAAATGAAGACGCGACGGGCGGTTTAATTTTTTTTACTATGATTGAAGATTCATTTGAAGAGGGAAGGTTACTATTAATTGATAAACCTTTGCAGTGGACTTCTTTTGATGTAGTTAGAAAGATTAGAAATACGATTAAAATAAAAAAAGTCGGCCATGCCGGTACTTTGGATCCCTTAGCAACAGGGCTTCTGATTGTTTGTACGGGAAAATTCACAAAAAAGATAAATCAATATATGGCGCAGGAAAAGGAATATACGGGCACGTTTACTTTGGGTGCTGAAACCCCCACCTATGACCTCGAAAGTGAACCTGGAAATTTTAAATCAATAGATGCTATAACGGATGAGAAGATTTATGAAACGACAAAAAAATTTACCGGGGAAATAATGCAATTACCCCCTATTCATTCTGCAATTAAACAAAAAGGAAAACCTGTTTATTTGTTGGCGAGAGAAGGTAAGGACGTGGTAATGGAACCAAAAAAAATTACCATCTACAATTTTGAAATTACTGAAATAAATATTCCGGTGATTTCTTTTAAAGTGGTATGTTCAACCGGAACTTATATTCGCAGTTTGGCATATGATTTCGGACGTTCGCTGGGATGTGGAGCTTACATGGGTAGTTTACGTCGGACACGAATCGGAGAATATACAGTGGAAAACGCAATAAGTATAGAGAAATTGATTTTATCTTTAAAAAAATGAATCATAAAATAAATACAATCATTTTTGATTTGGGAGGAGTTCTTATAGATTGGAATCCGCGCTATTTGTATAGAAATATTTTTGATGGCGAAGAAAAGATGGATTGGTTTTTTGATAATATATGTACGAGTGAATGGAACGAAAACCAGGATGCCGGCCGGTCCTTGCAGGATGCAATAGAAGAATTGGTGTTTAAATTCCCTGATTATGAAGATGAAATTCGGGTTTATTATTCCAGATGGGAAGAAATGCTGGGAGGAACTCTTCCTGATTCAGTTGAAATTTTACGTTTATTAAGGGATACAAAAAAGTTCAGGATATACGCCCTTACAAATTGGAGTGCAGAAACATTTCCGATTGCGCTTGCACGCTACGGGTTTCTTAAATGGTTTGATGGTATAGTAGTGAGTGGAGAAGAAAAAACGAGAAAGCCTTTTCCGGAAATATATCATATTTTATTTAGCAGGTTTAAAGTGAATCCTTTTGAAACAGTGTTTATTGATGACAGCCTTCCCAATATCGAAGGCGCCAAAGCATTAGGTTTATCAGGAATTCATTTTCAATCTCCGGACCAACTGAAGAAAGCTTTGGAAAAGGAAAAGATTCTTTGATAATTCGGACTGATATTTTATTGCTGCAATCCCCTTAAGACTAATGATATATCTTTGAATCAGTCATTTTCCCGGAAGCAAATGAAATTATAATAAGCCAATAATTTTATGAATCTGAAGACTATATCCTTGCTACTCTTTTTCTTTTCAGTAACATTAGGGGCAAACTCACAGGCTTGCACTACCATTGGCCAAACTCCTTCTACAGCATTCCCAGTATGTGGCACTGACACTTTCAGGCAAAGTACGGTACCTTATTGTGGAGGGACCTTATTAGCCGGCCCGTGCAGTTCTGATGGCATTTCAGATACGAATCCNNAATTTACCTGTTTCAGTGCAGGTACGGTGGCTTTTGTAATTACTCCTAACGATCTGAATGATGATTATGATTGGGAATTATTTGATATCACCGGCCATAATCCGTATGATATTTATACTGATCCATCTTTGTTTGTTGCCTGCGACTGGTCAGGAAATTTAGGCCCTACTGGTGCATCTGCTGCCGGGACATCATTGCAAAATTGTGCTGGTTATGCCTATCCTACTTTCAGCTCCATGCCTACGCTAATCGTTGGGCATAATTACCTCCTACTGGTAAGTCATTTCACCAGGTATACACCTTCCCAGAATGGGTATACTTTGTCATTTGGTGGGGGTACTGCGAGTATAACGGACACCCTTACACCAGATATTGTGAACGCAAATGCATCTTGCGATGCTATGCAAATAATCGTAAAATTAAACAAGCATATGCTATGCAGCAGCCTCGATGCAGATGGTAGCGATTTTAGTATTTTACCTGCGGTTTCATCTGTCTCGGGAGCNNCTAATTATTGCGCCACCGGATTTGATATGGATTCTGTAATTCTCACTATGAATAATCCGTTACCTCCCGGTAATTATACCATCACTATTAATAATGGTAACGATGGAAATACTTTATTGGATATCTGCGACAGAAATATTCAGCCGGGTAGAAATATTCCCCTGGTAATTCCGGTTTTGCAACCTACGCCGATGGACAGTATTACCACTATTGGATGCGCACCTGATTCCCTACAGTTGGTATTCAATAAAAATATTAGGTGCAGTTCAATAGCACCAGATGGCAGCGATTTTAAAGTAACAGGCCCGTCTCCTGTATCAGTTACAACTGCGAGGGGAAACTGCGTGAATGGACTTACAAGTATAATTAATGTGATCTTATCAGGTCCGATAGTTAACCAGGGGAATTACCAGATACAATTGGTTACAGGAACTGACGGAAATACGATCATTGATGAATGCGGACAGGAAACACCTTCAGGATCAACTTTGAACTTTACAGCAAAAGATACCGTTTCGGCTGATTTTACTTATACGCTATTTCCAAATTGCACCATTGATTCAATAGCTTTTTCACACGATGGAAGAAATGGCGTGAATCAGTGGTTTTGGAACTTCAATGATGAATCTTATAGTGCCGTTCAAAATCCTATCGTAGTATTTTCAACTTTTGGAACGAAACAAATTTTATTAGCAGTAACAAATGGAGTATGCAGCGACACAGTAACAAAAACGATCAACCTTGATAACACATTGAAAGCATCTTTTGAAACGAATAATATTCTTTGTCCTGAGGATACAGCAACCTTCATTAATAATAGCATTGGAAACATTACCGGCTATAATTGGAATTTTGGAAACGGAACGACGAGTATTTCCAGGAATCCGCCCCCGCTGCATTACCCGGTTTTGGGAGAAGAGAAAATATATAAAGTTCAATTGATTGTAGAAAACGCAGCGGCTTGTTTTGATACTGCCATAAACAACATTGACGTTTTGAAAAGTTGTTACATTGCTGCCCCAAACGCATTTACACCTAATGGTGATGGATTAAATGATTATCTATATCCGCTTAATGCATATAAGGCAGATAATCTCGAATTCAATGTTTACAACCGGTTTGGCCAACTCGTATTTCATACAGCAGACTGGACAAAAAAATGGGATGGAACTTTAAATGG
>PKYU01000582.1 GCA_003132765.1 Chitinophagaceae bacterium
AACTGGGAGATACTAACCTGTTAAATCAATATTACCGCGATGCAATTGGAAATGCAAGTATAGGAGGAATATATTATGTAAGCATAGGATATAAGGTATTTTAACCGTTACAACTTTATTATTCTTAAATAGAAAATATGAAAAAAAATATTTATCAAATAACCAGAATTGCAAAAATCTTCTTGCTCATTGCATTGGTTACTTTTTTTGCTTCATGCAATAAAAAACTTCCTGAAGCGGTTCCTATTATTTATCCACCAATAAACAATAGCTCGGTTACAATCGGAGCTGCCATTAGTAGCGATACCAGTTACAGTTTCTTTCAGGCTGCTGCTGCGAGGGTAGGTTTATCTGCAGAACTGAGTGACACTACAAAAATATTTACTGTATTCTTACCGAATAATAATGCATTCAGGTTGTCGGGGGTACCATCTATTGATGTTATTAATGCTTTCCCTGTTGCAACAGTTGGAGCTATTGTTCAATATCATATTATCCCGGGAGAGCAATTTTTGTCTACCAGTATCGCAAGTACTTTTCCCAATGTTCAATTACCATCATTTCTCACAATAGGGACACTTCCGGGAACTCCTCTGTCATTGAATCTATCAACCTTCCCATCTATAAGAACTACGGGTTTTTGGGATAATAATATCCCGGTAATTTCCCCCGATATGAAATTTGAAAACGGCGTAATTCATCTTGTCGCTGCCATTGTAAATCCGCCAAGCCAGGTGTTGAAAGCTGCTTTGTATAGTAATCCAAATCTTACTTATTTTAAGGCAGCCGTTGCCAGGGCTGATAGTGGACAAACAGGCTTAAATAGGATTGATTCATTGTTAGGATATGCTGTTACCAATTTGACTGTGTTGGCGCCAAATGACGCAGCCTTTCAAACATTGATATATGGTCTTGCGTTTCAAGGCTATTTAGCCACCCGCCCCAAACCTTATACTGCCGGAGACTCCGCAAATGCTAATGCTTATGGGAATGGAGCTGTTGCTGCAGGTCCTGCTTTTTTGAGCACCAATAATGTTACAAGCGCGCAAAGTCAGGGTATTTTGGCCTATCATCTTTTAGCAACACCTAATCCTAATTCAGGCGCATTCGAGCCTAACATCAGGGCATTTTCGGTAAATTTTTCGAATACACCTTCCTTTTATACAACCCTCGTCAATGCATTTTATGCCCAACACCCGGGTATACTTGCCCAGGCTACCTTTACTGGACCGTTTGTGACCAATTTGAAATTCACCGGTTTGGGAACCTTTCCACCAGGAGGGCAACCATTTAGCGGGGCTCCGGCAACGGCTACTTCCCTCGATAATCATTGTGTAAATGGGGTATATTATGTAATTAATAAAGTTTTGCTTCCGCAATAAATAATTTTTATATTTAAGAAGAGGCGCAAAAATTCTTGCGCTCTTACTTATTTTTGTTACAAAGTTTAATTCAAAACNNCAGATAATAAAAAAAAGAAATCAGTTTAATATTTTAAAATTTTTTGAGGATGAAAAGGATATTAATTGCTCTTGACTATGACCCACCTGCCCAGGAAATAGCCGAATCAGGCTATGCGCTTGCAAAATCAATGAATGCGCAGGTAATTTTAATTCATGTAGTTGCAGAATCTGTATATTATTCTTCCCTCAATTATTCGCCTATAATGGGATATGATGGTTTCAGCAATCTTGATGTCGTTCAGGTATCCACAGAAGAGCAACTGAAAAAAGCTGCACAGGATTATTTGAATAAATCAAAGGAACACCTCGGTGATCCTAATATACAAACAGTTATTAAGGAAGGTGACTTTGCGAGGAATATATTGAGTACCGCAGACGAGATGAATGCTGATATTATAGTGCTTGGTTCCCATGGCAGAAGGGGTCTTGATAAAATATTACTAGGAAGTGTAGCAGAACAGGTTTTACACCGGACTAAGGTTCCTTTGTATATTATTCCTACTAAGAAATTTGAGGAAGGCAAATAATTGGTGATTTAGCAGAAGATATATTTGAGCTGGTTTTTATACATTAAATCTGAAATGCATAATATCACCATCCTTTACTAAATATTCTTTTCCTTCAATTCTTAATTTACCATTTTCCCGGCAGGCGGCTTCTGAGCCGTATTGTATAAAATCATCATAAGAAATAACTTCTGCCTTAATAAATCCTTTTTCAAAATCGGTATGAATGACGGATGCAGCCTGGGGCGCTTTCCAGCCCTGGTGAATGGTCCATGCACGCACTTCCTGCACTCCGGCAGTAAAATAGGTAGTAAGATTGAGAAGTTTATAGGCAGAGTGAATTAACCGGTCTAAGGCAGGTTCTTCCATTTTATATTCATCCATAAACATTTGTTTGTCCTCCGGATTTTCAAATTCTGCAATCTGGGCTTCAATTGCATTGGTCATAATAATTACCTGCGCATTTTCAGCCTTTGCTGCTTTCGCCAGTATTTCCGAATATTTATTGCCGGTATGCATAGAGGCTTCATCCACATTGGCAACATATAGAACAGGCTTATCGGTTAGTAAGAAACTATCTGCTATAACTACCCTATCTTGTTTTGATAAATTCAATGAAAGAATATTTTTTCCCTCTTCAAGATGCTTCTTACATTTTACCAGTATTTCATATTCATTCTTCACTTTTGCATCGCCGGTCTTCAGCATTTTTTCTGTTCTTGATAATTTCTTTTCAACACTTTCCAGGTCTTTAAGTTGTAATTCTGTTTCAATTATTTCTTTATCACTTATGGGGTTGATCGGCCCCTCATCTCTAAGAACATTCTCATCTTCGAAGCAGCGGACTACATGGATAATTGCATCAACTTCCCTTATGTTGGCAAGGAATTTATTTCCCAACCCTTCCCCTTTACTTGCCCCTTTAACCAAGCCGGCAATATCAACAATTTCAATTTGTGTGGGAACGATGCGGTTTGGTTTCACCAGCTCCGCAAGCTTTTCCAGCCTTGGATCAGGAACATTTACCAGACCCACATTTGGTTCAATGGTACAAAAACGGTAATTGCTGGCCTGTGCTTTGGCGCTATTGCTTACCGCATTAAACAGGGTTGATTTTCCAACATTAGGCAACCCTACAATTCCTGCACGTAAAGGCATGATAAAGTTAAATTTTTAACTGCCAGTGGCAGATAGTAAAGAAATTTTTTCAGCACAATATTGCTGAAAGCGGGCAAAGATAATGGGAAAAATTTTCTCAGGAAATGTGACTTTGAAGGTAAGCATTCCTGATTGCTCCGGCTGTCTTATGATTGCCTGTGTAACTCCATCCTGGCGACATAAGAATACATAACAATTTATTTTTTATGCCGGGTGTTTGGTAAATATCTTTAGCAAGGGCAATAAACTCTCCAAAATAAACATCAAAGAAATTTTGAGCATTTATCTTACTTGTGATTCCATATTCTGGAGGTATTTCATCTTTTTCAGATTGAAAAGTTTTAAAAACCTTATACCAAATATTTAACAGGTTACAAAAATTGGTATCCATATATATTGAATTTCTTGCATGGTGTACCCTGTTATGGGAGGAGGTAAGCACAATTTTGTTTAAAACACCAAGCCGGCCATCTTTGATAAGATTTTCACCAACATGAATAAAGGCACCCCATGTACCATCAATAAACATGATGAAAAACAAAAGTGGTGGATTGACGTCCAATA
>PKYU01000227.1 GCA_003132765.1 Chitinophagaceae bacterium
TCTTTTGCCCGCATACACGAAACTAATTTGAAAAAACAGGGAATGCTTGGCCTTACTTTTGATAATAAAGAAGGCTATAATAAAATTCTTGAAGATGATGTAATTGATATAACAGGTTTAACTGATTTTGCTGAAAATAAACCGCTTGGAATTACTTTACATCACAAAGATGGAACAACAGATAGTTTCAAGGTAAATCATACGTATAATGCCCCGCAGATAGAATGGTTTAAAGCCGGTGGAGCCCTGAATATCATCAGGCAAGAATTTGAGGCAAGTAAATAATAATACAAAGAACTGGAAACGAGAAAGCAAAACTATTAAAGGTTTCGCTTTTTTTGTTATAATAATTTCTCGAAGTTTTTATAGCTGCATATATTAATGCTTTCTATCAATTAGCTTCTCCTGCCTCCAAATAAACGAAGCAGGAAAAGGAATATATTTATGAAATCAAGATAAAGATTCAATGCACCTAATATGGATACTTTTTTTGTGTCGGCTGCAGAAACACCATCATACTCGATGCCTTCACCGATCCTCTTTAATTGTTGTACATCATAGGCCGTGAGACCTGTAAATATCATTACTCCTAAAATACTTATCAGGTAATCCAAACCACTGCTGTGCAGGAAAAAATTTATAACCATTGCAATTAATATCCCGATGACACCCATTATTAAGATTCTTCCGAATTTGGTAAGATCCTGGTTCGTTGTGTAGCCCATAAAAGCCATAATACCGAACATGGCAGATGCAGAAAGGAAACAGCCTAAAACAGAGCCAGGGGTATAAGCCATCAATATAAAGCTGAAGCTGATACCAGTGATCATCGCATATGCTATAAATAATGCCATCAGAGCAGTAGCCGAAAGCCTGCTGTATCCAAATGACATAATTAAAACGAATCCAAGCGGGGCAAACATCGTAACCATCCCCAGACCTGTAAGGCCGGTAGGTCCAATCAGATAACTCAATAAATAGCTATTAATAGAAAATTGCCATGCAAAAAGTGCAGAAATACCAAGGGCGACAAACATCAATAAGAATACATTCGCAAGGAACGATCTTGTACGTGTTTGCTCACCTGTTGGTGTGTAGGAAATGCCGGAATAATTCTTATCNNGTTTTCTCACTATAAACGATTTGGCATTTCCAAAAAGTATACTTAATGAAATCATATATCAAGGATAATATCCGGAAATTTCGGTATTTGTGAATGATTGATTTAGCGCCCCTTGCACATGCAGAAAATTTCAATGAAAATTCAAACAAAAAGTTATCAAAATACTTTTTTCGAAAACGTCCTGGGGATAAAAAAAGGGGCCGAATAATACATTTGTATTGAATACTACGAAATTTCAAACCACACTTTTTTAGTGTCATTCCAGCTACCATTATAATTTATAGTAAGTTCCTCCTCTTCATTTACCGGACGAATGGTTTTAATTTGAATGGTTGCATCATCAAAATCCATAAAATACTCACAGTTACTTTTCTGACTATGATTATAGACCGAAATATATCCCAAAGCCATACAGCATTTATCCTTTTTGATACCCCATTCAAAAATATAATCATAAAGTAAAGTTTTATCCAATAGAACCCTATCACGGGCGCTCATAATTATTACGGGTGATTCTTCAATGATCACATTTGCTTTTATTTTTTCCCTGGTAAAAACACCTCTTCCCTTTGAGGGAATATTTTTTATATATAAAAATGATTTTATCATTTATTAACCTGATAACTATTGTAAAATAAATTAATTTGCGACACAATCTGAAGACCTGATCATTATGGCTGAAGAAGAAATAACTATACAGGACCAATATGAAGATATTTTGCATTCGGGAAATGATGCATCTCTGAGAGAATTCCTGAATGAGCAAAATATCAGCGATGTTGCCGAACTTCTGGAAGAGAATGAGCAAAGGGAAATGGATATTTTCCTCCATCTTTCTATGCATCGGGCTGTCAGTCTATTTAAGATCCTGGAGCATTCCAATCAGAAAAGAATAATCAAGAACCTGCCGCCCGCCAAAAGTGCTGAACTGCTGAATGAAATGCAGCCTGATGACCGCACTGATTTTCTTGAGGATTTGCCAAATGAGGTAGTAAGAGAATTGGTAAAAACGCTTAATCCTGAGGAAAGGAAAATTACTTTATCCCTTCTCGGATATCCGGAGAATAGTGTCGGAAGATTAATGACGCCTGATTATATTTATGTACATGAATATAACACGGTAGCTGAGGTGCTTGATATAATAAGGCACGTAGGAAAGGATACCGAAACCATTGATGTAATTTATGTAATTAACGATCAGGGAGAATTACTCGATGATATCCNNGTCAGCGAAATGATGGACGGCAGGTTTATTGAGCTCAATGTAAATGATGACCAGGAGGCGGCCAATGAGGTTTTTAAAATGAATAATCGAGTAGCCCTACCCGTTGTAGATGACTACAATGTTTTATTGGGAATAATAACTATTGACGATGTACTTTGGGTTGCCAATGAAGAATTTAGCGAGGACATTCAGAAGATAGGTGGTGAGGAAGCCCTTGATCAGCCTTACCTGGAAACACCTTTTTTTGAACTTATAAAAAAAAGGGTTGGTTGGCTTATTATCCTTTTTTTAAGTGAAATGCTCACCGCAACTGCAATGGCCTTCTATAATGATGAACTGGCGAAAGTAATCGTCTTAACCACTTTTATTCCTCTTATTA
>PKYU01000106.1 GCA_003132765.1 Chitinophagaceae bacterium
TTGAAGCGTATACGATTCCTTCACCGTCAATGGAAAAAACGCTGCTGGTGAATGATTTTCTTTTTGTAAGTAAATTCAGTTACGGACCCCGTATACCGAATACTCCGATAGCCATGCCCTTTGTACATCATACAATTCCTGGTCTGAATACAAAATCTTATGTAGAATGGATCCATATTCCTTATACACGTTGGTTCCCCAGGCCCGTTCACAGAAATGATGTTGTTGTTTTTAATTTCCCGGTAAACGATACGCTTATTAATGATGAAATTAATTTTGGCTCAAAGGTGACTTACTACCAGGAAATCCAGCGAAGGATGATTGATGAACATCTTTCAGAGCAGGAAGCCCGCCAAAGAGTTTGGGATCAATATGGCGATATGATTATCACCAGGCCGGTTGACAAGAGGGAAAATTTTATAAAAAGATGTACAGCTATTGCCGGTGATACTATACAAATAAAAAACAGTGTAATTNNAAATACGATGTTACTACATCAGCGCCGCTTGATCCTGATCAATTGAACAGTATCGGAATCCAATTTAACATGGATGACCAGAACAAAAACCAGGTGTATATGCTCCAGAATAATTTGTATGAAATTAGCATGACTGATGGGGAAATGGCTTCACTGAAAATGTTACCCATGGTAAAAGACGTCATACAGGCTGTATTGTCGCCAATGGACAAAAGCCCTTATTTATTCCCTTATTCCGGAGCAGGAACTGAAACCTGGACGGTTGATAATTATGGTCCGATGTGGATTCCGAAGAAGGGCGCAACGATACAACTTGGTCCGGATAATGTAATACGATATAAACGCAGTATTTCAGTTTATGAGGGAAATAAATTTGAGGAAAAAAACGGACAATATTTTATCAATGATAAACCAGCAACCAGTTACACATTTAACATGAATTATTACTGGATGATGGGGGATAACAGGCACAATTCTCTTGACAGCAGGTTCTGGGGTTTTGTGCCGGAAGATCATATCGTTGGAAAAGCTTCCCTCATTTGGTTTAGCTATGATAACGGAGTAAGGTGGAATAGGATATTTAAAACCATAAAATGATTTCAATTATAGAATTTTCCACTAAGCCACAAAGGGCACAAAGAAATATTTTTGGTGTTCCTTGTCCCTTAAAGAGAATTTTTTTTTGAAATAATAAATTCAGTATTGTGTTAGTGTATCCTGTCGCCACGTATTTCCATGTTTAGCATTACGCCAGTTTCATATGCAATCCACTCTTTCCATCTCTTTCGCACTTTTTGCTTGTCAATATAAGCATCAGCAAGATTGATAAAAAGAGTATAATGCCCTGCCTCACTTTCCATAAATTTTCTGTAGAAATTTTTANNGTTAATCTCTTGAAGCGCTCACAGCTTCTGGCTTCTATCAGTGCCATTATGAGTAGCTGATCCAGTAGCCTTTCTTCCGGACTGCCACCTTTTTTCTGAAAGTCAAGTAGCTTATTTACATATTCATCTTTCCTTTGTTTGCCTAGTTGAAGCTTTCTTTTTCTCAATTCAGCAAGTACCTGCCGGAAATGTCCCCACTCTTCAGTGACGATCGGCGAAAGATCATTGACTAATTTCTCCTTATCATTATATTTTTGGATTAATGATATACAGCTATTGGCAGCTTTCTGTTCGCACCAGGCATGATCAGTCAATATTTCTTCCAGAGATATTGATGCCAGATCTACCCATCTTGGATCTGTTACCAATTTCAAGCCTAATATATTTTTTGTATCTGTTGAAAAATTTTCCATTATTCAAAAATAAGCAAATGCTGTACTCTCATATGCCTGGTAAAATTAAAGCTGTTTTCAGGATTGTTCACCTATGCAGCAGAGGAATGAGGTGAGCCCAATTTCTTAGCTTTACATTATGAACGATTATTTCCTGGAAAAAAAATTATATGAAAGAAGACAGGTAAACGCTTTACGCACTCTTTCGTTGAATAATCATAAAATAGATTTTTGCAGCAATGATTATTTGGGTGTTGTAAAAAACAAGTTGATTGAAAATCAGCTAAAAGGAAAATTCTCATTCGGAAGCACCGGTTCACGGCTGCTTTCAGGAAATTATCCATTGATAGAAGAAACCGAGCAACTGGTTGCAAATTTTCACAATGCGCCTGCAGGATTGATATTCAATTCCGGTTACGATGCAAATGTTGGATTATTGGCTTCTGTAACTCAAAAAGCAGATGGTATTATTTATGACCAGTTAAGCCACGCATCTATTCGTGACGGTATCCGATTATCCTTCGCAAATTCTTATTCATTTTATCATAATAATGCCAATGACCTTGAAAAAAAATTAGCTTCGGCGGCAAAGCTTCATCAAAACATATTTGTTGTTACAGAATCGGTTTTTTCCATGGATGGCGACATGGCCCCGCTACTTAATATTTCTGAGCTTTGTGAAAAATATAATGCATCATTGNNCTGCGAGATCACGCCGGCGGCGGCCAGAAATTCGTCGTGGTCGAATCACTGTTCAGCATGGATGGCGACGAAGCTCCGCTCGCTGAATACGCCGCTTTGTGCCGAAAATTCGATGCCGCATTGATTGTGGATGAAGCGCATGCTACCGGGGTTGTTGGTAAGAAAGGAGAGGGACTTGTCCAGTTTCTAAACCTAGAAGAAAAATGTTTTGCAAGGGTACACACTTTTGGAAAGGCTTGTGGTTGCCATGGCGCCATCGTATTAGGCTCATCACGATTAACGGAATACCTGGTTAATTTTGCCAGATCTTTTATTTACAGTACATCATTGCCTCCCGCTGCTGTGGCAGCTATTAATGCCTCATATAGCATTTTTCCACAATTGAATAAGGAGAGTGAATACCTTGAAAATTTGACAGAAATATTCAGAAATAGCCCTATAAAATAC
>PKYU01000159.1 GCA_003132765.1 Chitinophagaceae bacterium
GCTGCAGGAAAATTATATAAAGTTGATGTCCTAAAATCCCAGGAAGAAACAGAAGACCTCGTTCAACTTATATTACAAATAACTCTTGCAATAGTACTGCTTTTATTGATATCGCTTTTTCTTATAAACAGGTTTATATTGGGTAAACTGTGGAAGCCTTTTAATTCTACATTGCAGCAAATAAAACAATTCAATTTATCAGGCAAGGATGAAGTGCATCTTGAACTAACCAACATTAATGAATTTACTGAACTCAACAATGCAGTAAGCCTAATGACCAAAAGAGTAAGCCAGGATTATGATGAAATAAAAAACTTTACTGAAAATGCATCTCATGAAATTCAAACACCATTAGCAATCATTAAATCAAAACTTGAATTACTAAGCCAGTCAGAAAATTTGAATGAAGAACAGATGAATTTCATCCAATCTATTTCTGAAACAACCAATCGCCTTTCCAAATTAAACCAGTCGCTGATATTACTTACTAAAATTGATAACAAACAATTCAGGGAAACCGAAGAAGTGGATATCAGTGAACTTGCATTGCATCATCTAAATAATTATGAAGAACTTCTTCATGCAAAAAATATAACTGTTATAAAAAATATTGAGCCGAATTTAAAACTTGTCATGAATGAAAACCTTGCCGAAATATTAATTATTAATCTTGTCACAAATGCCATCAAACATAATATCAACAATGGTTCCATACAAATTAAAATTAGCAGGAATACTTTCTCTGTTACCAATACAGGTATGGAATTAGAATCTGAACCATCGGAATTATTTGAAAGATTTAAAAAAGATAAGGTCAACTCAGACTCCCTGGGCCTTGGTTTATCTATTGTAAAAAAAATATGCGAAAGATATGGATATGAAATAACCTATCACTATTCAGGATTATTGCATACCACCACCATTAACTTTCTTTCATAATTTTCTGCAATCTATCTTCAAATTCCCACCAAATTCAGCTTGTAGGTTTGTATAATTATTACAAATAAAAAAAATAAAATCATGAAAAAAACAACAGGAAANNAAAACAATGGGGTTGGTAGCAATAGTGTTTATTTTAGGCACCGCTATTTTTGCACAAAACAATGGAGCAATAGTTGTTCCTACTGCAGTTAAAACTGCGCTTAACAGCAAATATCCTGAATCCCATTCCTATCACATCACCTGGGAAAAAGAAAAAAGTAATTACGAAGCCAACTGGGGTGGAAAAGATGGCGAAGCCAATTCGGTTCTATTTACTCCTAAAAGTGAATTTATTGAAATCGTAAAAGCAATCCCTTCAAGTGAACTTCCTAAACCTGTCTTAACTTATATAGCAGCGCATTACAAAGGTGCGAAATTAGGTGATTTGGGAAAAGTATCTGATGCTAAAGGAAGAACTTCTTACGAAGTGGAGATTCACGGTAAAGATGTTATTTTTGATGAAAATGGAAATTTCGTAAAATAATAAAAATAATTTGAACCATAAAAGCTATTTCGCTCATGTCGGAATAGCTTTTATTTAAAAGGTATGACTAAAACATTACTGGTAATAATTCTCGGTATTGCTACTCCTTTATTTTCTATTTCGCAAAATAAGGACCTTAATTATTTTATAGATAATTCAGTCAATAACAATCCTATTATTACCCAATTCCAGAATCTAATTTTAGCGAATGATTTAGATAGTCAATTGATAGTTGCAGGTAATAAATTACAAATAACAGGGAACGGGAACGCCTATTATGCACCGGTTTTGAATGGTTATGGTTATGATGAAGCCATCACCAATGGTCAGCAGCTTTCTGCCCTGGCAGCCATTACTAAACAAATTAATAACAAACGAAACCTGGGACTTCAGTTTAAAGGTCTTCAACTACAGAAAGATTCTTTAAATATATTATCCGCGATTTCCCAACAGGATATTAAGAAGGCGATCGTTAACCAATATATAATTACTTATGGAGATCAGCTTCAACTAGATTTTAATGATGAAGTAATTAACCTGCTTACCAACGAAGAGGCTATCTTGAAAAAACTAGCACAACAAAATGTATATAAACAAGCGGATTATTTATCTTTCCAGGTTACGCTACAACAGCAACAACTAACACGCAACCAGCTTCTTGTTCAATACAAAAATAACTATGCGACACTTAATTATCTTGCCGGAATAATTGATACCACTATTGCCACACTTAATCCACCTGACATTTTATTGGCAAAGAATTTTGACAAGGACCATTCACCCTTTTTTCTGAATTATAAAATTGACAGTCTTCGTATTTTGAATCAACGTTCTATTATCGATGTTGGTTATCGCCCTAAAATAAATTTGTTTGCTGATGCAGGTTATCAATCTTCTTTTATACTAACGCCCTATAAAAATTTTGGTTATAATGTAGGTATCAATTTGTCCATTCCGATTTATGATGGGCATCAGAAGCAATTACAATATTCAAAACTCAATATTGCTGAACGAACACGGGAGAAGCAAAAAGAATTTTTCAGCAACCAGTTTCAGCAACAAATACAAAAGCTTCAACAACAATTAAATGATCTCGAAAATCTTTCCGGACCCATTAATCAGCAAATAAATTATTTGCAAACCTTGATAGAAGTAAATGGTAAATTGCTGGAAACAGGCGATATAAAAATTACTGATTATGTATTGGCTTTGAATAATTATATCACTTCAAAGAACCTGATTGTACAAAATAAAGTTGCCAGGTACCTGGTGATTTATCAACTGAATTATTGGAGTTTGAAACAATAAACATGAAGGATAATTTAAGTTAAATCATGAAAAAATATTTTTATTACACGCTATTAATATTCTCTTTGGGAATTATTTTTATTAGGTGTAAGCAAACTAATTCATCCACTGCCCAGGACACTTCCTTAGAACCTCGTACACCTGTTACAGTTACCTCGGTTAGTTACGAGCCTTTGGAAGAATCTGTTGACCTTAATGCTACATCGGTTTATCTGCAGAAAAACTTTGTAAAATCTAACCTTAACGGATACATAGAAAAAGCTAATATTACGTTTGGTGATTTTGTAAATAGAGGAGAAACATTATTTGTTTTAAAAACCAAGGAAGCAACCGCAATTGGTAATTCAGTAAATAATTTAAACCCGGATTTCAGGTTTTCAGGGGTGAACTATATAAAAGCTAATGCAAGCGGATATGTTTCAGAAGTCAATCACCAGGCGGGTGATTATGTTCAGGATGGTGAACAACTTGCTGTAATCAGTGATTCCAAAAGTTTTGTTTTTGTTATGAATGTCCCTTACGAAGACAAACAGTATGTATCTATAGGAAAAATGGTGCAGCTTACCTTACCGGATGGAGAAAGCCTCTTAGTTACTGTTCAGTTCNNCACCGATAGTTGATTCTGTATCACAAACGCAGGCTATTGCTTTAAAAGTTAATTCTCCTCATGCTATTCCGGTCAATTTGGTTGCCAAAGTTAAAATCATAAAAATAGCTAAATCTGCAGGGGCTATTTTGGATAAAAAAGCAGTCTTATCCGATGAAACTTTGAATACTTTTTGGGTAATGAAATTGATTAACGATAGCACTGCAGTAAAAGTTCCTATACAAAAAGGAATAGAAACAAATGACAATGTAGAGATCCTTTCTCCAAAATTTTCCGTTCAGGATAAGATTTTATTAAGTGGAAATTATGGACTACCCGATACAGCATTGGTGATCGTGCAGAAATAAAAGACAATAAACAATAGGAACCAGGCAATTGGCAATAAGCAAAAGATAAACTGTAATAGAAAAAGCAAAAAAAATAAAAACTTAATTATAACCCGTCAGGGGTGAGGCCCTTATGAAAAATTATTTTACAACATATAAGAATCCACTTACAATCGTATTGGTAATGGTGATTTTGGGAGGACTGTTTGCTTATAGTAAACTGCAAACGTCGCTATTTCCTGAAATTACATTTCCAAAAATAAAAATCATTGCAGATGCGAGTCTACAGCCGGTAGACCNNGTCACGGTAACACGGCCATTGGAAAACGCTATAAAACAAATACCGGATCTAACAACCATTCGAAGTACTACAAGTAGGGGGAGTTGTGAAATCTCTGCTTACCTTGACTGGAAAGCTGATGTTGACCTTGGCCAGCAAAGAATTGAAGCAAGAATTGCAGAGATTAGAAATATTTTACCTCCCGATGTAAATATTACTGTTGAAAAAATGAACCCCTCCATTTTGCCGGTAATGGGGTATTCGTTAGAAAGCCATGTAATGTCGCCGATTGAATTAAAAGAACTGGCGACCTANNCATACCTGAGCCAGGTGACGGGTGTTTCTGAAATAAGAATCATAGGTGGAAAATCAAAAGAGTATTGGGTGCAACTGGATCTTCAAAAAATGAGTACCCTTTCATTAACTCCAGAGATAATTAATACAGCCCTTAGTCAAACAAACTTTTTAAAATCCAATGGCTACCTGTCAGATTACCGCTATCTCTATCTTACAGTAACAGATGCTTCAGTAAAAACAATAGATCAATTAAAAAAGCTGGTGATCAGTAATAACGGAAAAAGAATCATTCGATTACAAGACATTGCTGATATCCAGGTAAAAGAAGCTGTTGAATATATAAAAGTAAATGCCAATGGCAAGGAAAGTATTTTAATTGCAGTAATAAAACAGCCCAATAGCAATCTTATTGATGTTTCTAACCAGATGAAGCAGAAAATAGCTGATCTTGAGAAGATACTTCCTAATGGTGTTACTTTAAAACCTTATTATGTACAGGCTGATTTTGTAAATGATTCAGTAAAAAGTGTAACAGATAGTTTATGGATTGGCCTCTTGCTGGCGATAATTGTAGCAATAATTTTCCTCCGGTCTTTAAAAGCAAGTGCCACTATCTTAATAATAATCCCTGTAACACTTGGGGCTACTATAATATGGTTGTATGCTATTGGCTACACACTTAATATAATGACCATAGGCGCCATAGCCGCTGCTATTGGATTAATAATTGATGATGCCATTGTGGTAGTAGAACAAATCCACCGGACGCATGAAGAAAATCCCGACGATGATTATAAGCATATCGTTCAAAATGCCATACGTTATTTGTTCCCGGCTATGGTAGGATCTTCCATAAGTACCATAGTAATATTTATTCCTTTTATGTTAATGAGTGGCGTAGCCGGAGCTTATTTTAATGTGCTTACCAATACAATGATTATTACCCTGGTATGTTCATTCTTTGTAACATGGATAGGTCTGCCCGTAGTTTATTTACTTTTTTCCCGAAAAAATAAAAAGGAAAAACTTGTTGCAAAAAAGAAAGAACATGAAGAAGTAAAAAGGCAAGGATGGGTGAAATGGTTTATTCTCCGCCCCTGGGTAAGTTTCTTCTTTATTGCTGGTTTAATTACTGCTATCGTATTGATTTTACCAAAACTCCAAACCGGTTTTCTTCCGCACATGGATGAAGGAAGTATTGTNNGGCGGTTGAAAAAATAATTACCTCCACTCCTGAAGTGGCTGCATACTCCCGCCGTACAGGTACCCAAATGGGATTTTTTATTACGGAACCCAATAGAGGAGATTATTTGATTCAGCTTAAAAAAAACAGGAAGAAAACAACTGACCAGGTAATTGAAGACATAAGAGTAAGGATTGAATCTTCGCAACCCGAACTCAGGGTCGATTTTGGACAGGTAATAGGTGATATGCTTGGCGACCTGATGACATCTGTGCAGCCAATTGAAATAAAAATATTTGGTGATGACAATAATAAACTGCATGAATTGGCCAAACAGGTAAGTTCAGTCGTAGAAAATGTAAAAGGTACTGCAGATGTTTTTAATGGCATTACTATCACGGGCCCATCCATAACAATTGATCCCGATTATGCTAAGATTGGACAATTTGGAATTGCAGCTGCCAACCTGCAATATCAAATTCAATCATCCCTCCAGGGGAATTTAATAGGAAATGTATTTACAAAAGACCGGGAATATCCTATAAGATTAGTCTACCCTGCATCAAATACAATAAATTTGAATGATGTAAAAAATCTAAAAGTTTTTTTGCCTGATGGCCGGTTAAAACCAATAAGTGAATTGGCAACAGTAAATGTAAATAAAGGTGACGCGGAAATAGAAAGAGAAAATATTCAATCCATGGGANNTGGGAGTAGTAAGTGCCAGGCTTGAGAACAGGGACCTGGGCAGTACTATTAAAGATATAAAACAGGCAGTGAGCAAGCAGGTGAGCCTGCCAGTAGGTTATAGCATAGAATATGGCGGAGAATATGCACAACAACAAAAATCCTTTACCGAACTTTTAATGATACTTATTTCATCAAGTTTACTTGTGTTTGGTGTAATCCTGTTTTTATTTAAAGATGTAAAAGTTGCCTTTGCTAT
>PKYU01000403.1 GCA_003132765.1 Chitinophagaceae bacterium
CAGTTTATAAGTAGACCAGTCATTAAGGTCATTTTGAATGGAGAACGGGGGTGACAAGGGCGGAAATTCAATGTGCCCATCCTTCTCTTCATAAAACGCAAACTGCGTATCTGAATAAGGCGTCACATGTTTTATGTTGTCCGAGACAGCAATCTCATGGGGTCCCCAAAAGCGTGGAAACCATGTTTGGTTGACCAATGAGAGCGCAGGCTTGCCTGGATTACTTGCATGATAATCCGCTTTAAGTTGTTCTACAAGATGGATAGAACTTGTTGGCCCGATGAGACAATGAAGCATTGGCCAACCGCTGTTTGACTGTCGACTACCTTCCGATTCATAAAAGCGAGCAAAGAGTGCTTGATAAGGGGTAAGGCTGGGAAGCTGCTGCGGAAGAGGAATCACAAAATTTCCGGCAGCACGCAGATTCCAAAAATTAACAATGTCCTGAAGACGGGACGCATACATGCAATAAAAAAGCCGCTGGAGCCGGCCCACCTGGTTCTGCCAAAGGGAAATGCCTTTTTGGCCAAGCGCAATGGTATCCAGGTAATTCTTATCAAGATAGTCCGTTACAGTCTCCCACGTGATCGTTTCAGTGGCCTGTACGGACAAAGGAAATCGCTCACGAAGATTATTGGCTTGTTCTGTTCTGAGAGTACCCCACCAGGCTTTCAGTAACAGGTCATCAGCGGCGATGTCGGGAAGACAAAACATTACCTCATCGTTGCGTGTAAACCGAAACTCTTTGTGCGCAAGATCCTCCGCAACAGACTCGAGCTCGATGGCATAATGAACGTCACCCCTGGCGCAGCCATTTATAAAAGTATCCCTACTTACTACCGGTCTGCCGCCAGCAATTGTTTCCACCTTCTCGTGCGGTAGATTTTCATCGTAAATAATGGCATCGACATCATAATTTTCGAACGTATTTAGATAAAAATATTTTGTTTGGATCGGCACTCTAAACTCCTGTCGAAAGGAAATCGGCAACTCCTCATAGAAGGGTAATATGGGCGAAAAAATGCCACCCCACACACCAAACGCTGCTTCCATAGCCGTCACAAAACTTGCGTCACTATCAGGGACAATTAAAAAACACAACCGCACAGGAGCGACCATTTGATTAATTCCAACTTTCATAAGTACATCGTATCACATGAATATACAATCCTTTCCAAGAATGAGTTGACAACAGGTCTACCTATTTTTTTTGGTAAATCCTTTTCTCTCGCATTGGCGAACGCCTGATTAATCCTGTGTTTAGTGGACTATCCTATCTCTTTTTTGAATAAATTGAATGCTGCCACTGTAGGAAAAGGTTGCCGCTAACGCTTCGATTTATGTTGTTATATGTAAGTATACAAAAAAAACATTTATTCGTTATCAACTATTTCCAAGTATACTTTTTGAACTTACCAACCGCAGGTTGTCGTTAGGACAATCCAATCTTTGATTCAGCACACTTGCAGCAGTATTCATACAGCTACAGAAGGTAACCCTGTTGGCTTTTTTTACGCTTCATAATCGAACTGCAAAAGATTCACCACACTCGCAGCAATATTCATTCACTTCGTTTCATTACGCTACACTTCGCCTCATTCACTTCGCTTCATTCAGCTTCGCTTCCGCTCCATTCGCTCATCTCATTTCATACAGCTGCAGAAGCTGAGCTTCGATAAAATCATTACTAAAACATATTTAACACAAACCGGTATGCGATGGCGTTATATATTGAGTTTTGAAAACAAGTAAATGCAGAAGAATTCGATGGTTTCTATGGCTGGATCGTTGTAAAAAGAATTTGTGATGAAGAAAATGATTTGCAGAAACAAATTAAAGGTGTCTAACGTCCGGGGCTTACCGAAGAGCTGGAATTTACTGCTTGTTAAGCGCGAACTGCTGATGAATGAAGATATAAAATTGAAGCTAACAACTAAAAGTTAAATAGATATTCGGTCGAGTAGGCAAGGGCATTTCAGCCCAAGCCTCTCACAGAACCGTGCTTGAAACTCTCGCTTCACACGGCTCTTCTCATTCAGCATAAGGAGAACCTTACACATAATTGATCTAAACTTGATCGTCCCCGGAAATAATCCGTGTTGTCTTTCTTAGTACAAATGAATGAGCTGAACCCTTCGCTCCATTTCCATTACAGAAACTTCGTCACTACTACGATTCAGTCCGCCACTTCATTACGCTTCGGTTTCCTTTGGAATACCTTGAATCCCGTTTATAACGAGAGGCTTTCCGCGCATCGCAATGATAGTTTCTCACGTTCCCTATAAAAGCCTGTGTAAGATTCCTGCCGCCTCAATCCCGGTTGACCTGTAATCAGTATACGGATCTCCCATTACAGTCTTTCCTATCAGAGGCAGAAATCCAATAGTTTTGTCAACGAGTTAGTTCGTTTCGAGACGTCATCGAACGGTTTACTTTCGTTCAGCTCTCTTACACTCACCTGACACCTTTATGATGCCTTTTCTTCATCGCTCAATACCATAGCTTTTCGTTACAGCACCATGAAGTGGTTTATATACTCCTTCCGCAGGCGTATATGAGGGGCCTTCCCTCATCTTTTATAAAGCATTGAAAAGAACTATTTATCCTTTCATTCGTGACACACTCAAGCCGCGAGCTAAAGCTGAGTAGCGAAACTGCCGATGATTGCTCTAACGTCAAGCCAGCTTTTTGGTAAACACAGTTCATGTTAGCGGCCGTTTTTATTCGAGATCACTATTTAACATGTCCATGAATTCATCACCTGTTAAGTCCATGCTTTTAATTACTTCAGTTTGCATTAGGATTGCAGATGCATATTCTAAAGCATTTTCGTACGAGGATTGTATAATGCTTTTTGGAGATTCGAATATTGCTGATTCCCAATTCACATAAAAGCCCTGATTTTTCATATTATTTGCATTTTTTAACCAGCAAAAAAAAGCGTCTTTTTTTTCATCAGGAATATTTATTTCAGCGAATGCGCTTCTAAAAAGGTTTCCCCATTCTTTGAATCTGTTTTTTTCAATTTCTAAATGCTTTTCAGTTAGTTCCTGGCCAGTTGCTCGATGGAATACATAATCTTGAAAAGCAGTTGTAAATTCTTCTGTCATAGATAACTGAAATTCTTTTAGAAGGTCATGTTTTTTAAAATGCTTTGTAAAAACTGAATTTTTTTCGTTTGGATCCACATCCTTGTCAAAATCACGGTTATTGGAAAAATAACTATATACTACTTGGTATTTTATTAGTTCTTCAATTCCCAGAATTAGATGTGAAATAGCAAATCCGAAATATCCTTTACTTGCTAAAAGTTTGGCAGAGTCAATATGAGCAACGCCATTGTCGAAAATCTGATTATAATTATCGCGGTCGGTCATAAAATGGATGCTAACGTAAAGCATTGGCGATTAAAGGGCATTGAAATACGTCTGCTGGTATCAAAGCTTATTGAAAAACTGTAGCCGAAGTTATGTACAAAAGCTAAATTACTAACGTTCCGCCTGAACTATCGATGATATCGAACTATAGACGAATTGATCTACCTGACAACGGGGGGTGGATAGGTTTATAAGATAACTGCACCTTTTTCAATGCCTCATGATCATTCAGAATAGAACTGTGAAAGATCTTTAATTCAATCTTATTGTCGGGATCATTTGCAACCATGCCTACGAATTCTCATGAACTAAGAGACGAAATTTTCGAAGGCGGAATCGCAGTATCTAATTGTTTGGTATGGCTAACGAAGTAACCGTTCGGCTAACGGGAACCCTTGACCTGTCCTGCATAATCTTCCCAAATCTTTCCGAAAACTGTTTGGCTGTTTCACCGAATACCTGGCCGCTGGATATATTCCCGGTGATATTCATGATCACATCTGTCTGGTCCCTGCCATAATCTTTTTTTCGGTGGCTAAAATCCTGCACCCCTAATGTTGTAGCTACCTTGTTGCTTATGGCTTTGACAATCAGGATATCCATATTATTGAGATAGATGATTGGGAATTCATCAAAGATCAAACTGCTTTTCAGGTTCCCTTTCTTATTCACCATATTGATCAGCCGGGAAATTCAAATGAATGAAGGTGAATTTTCTTTATCAGAACCTGGCTTTGCAATCATTATTATTTGTGTTGACAATTCTTCTTCTAAATCAGAAATTGATACTAAATTAAATTTATCACCTCAAAAGTGGAACTTTAAAACGATTACTTCCAAAATTAGTTGCTGAACTATGGTGGGTAATATCCAGCTGAAGGATTTCTGCCTTATACAGTACTTGATAAACCGACTAGCAGTGCCCAAAAGTACAAAGCTACCAGGCGGCCAATAGATTATATCAATAGAACTAATACTTCCAGAATTTTTTGTTGCAAGTTGCCTTGGATATCCGGAAAAAATTGGACATTCTAAAGTCTATTTTCCCCAGATCCATGCGGTTTATCTAGCTATGATCAAGATTAGCATTCGTTAGCCAATTTTTCCGGGAGATATCTTTTTTGATCCGGCATTCACAGATTTTGGATCCAATTAGTTTAAGAACTTCATCATCCCTGTAATAGCTCCTTTTCCTTTTAGATTTCACTAAACAAAATGAAGCTAACCCACAAAAAACCACACAATGTGTATTCTACTCCATCAAGGGAGAATTCTCATTACTTTCCATCTTAATCTTTCTAAAGCCGGCTTTTAATCGATTAATTGAACTTCTCAGTGTGCTTTTCCCGCTGACCTTTAATAAAACAAGATCAAAAAAGAACTTCAACCTATGAATGGGATTTGATTGAAGGATAGATTATTTCACTGGATTAGGTCCAGGGAATAATTATTAGTTATAGCGAAATTTTACAGTTCCTGTTAGTAGAGATAGTAGAGAATAATGCTCGAAATAATTTTCCATCGAGGCAACCAATCCTTTAATTATAATTTGGTCAATTATGAATTGCAGTTTGAAAAATTGTAGGGTAAATTGTAGGGTAAATAAAATAAACAATTAAGTTTTAAATCGTATATAATTGATAACAAACATATTAAAATCATAGAATATAGATTTAGCCCTCTGATCTATATTTTCAGAATATTTTTAAGCTAAAATCGCCTGAAACTCTTTACCAGCCTGCTCCCCCTTCAGGACTTGAACCTGAGACCCTCTGATTAACAGTCAGATGCTCTAACCAACTGAGCTAAGGAGGAATAGATTTTAAGGCTACTTCCTTAAAAACGGGACGCAAAAATAGCCAATTTTATTCTGTTTCAAAAATTGATTCGAGGCTATTTAAGCCAATTAAAAAGTCCGCCATCTTCTATTCCCAAAAATATCCCTGAATCTCTGACCTCAACAGGGTATATTTTTAAATAATAACCTTCTCCGGAAAGATCTCTTCCATTATCTAGATTGAACGTGTAACGATGAATGGGGCAAATGATATGATCACGTTTATCCAGAAATCCTTCTGCCATGTTACCGCCTGCATGTGGGCACTTTGCTGCACACGCCGCAATGCCCATTGAGGTTTTTGCAATACACACCTGTTTCCCTGCCACTTCTGCCTGCAGTAATTGATTGTTGCCAAACCGCAATTCAGCCATTGTCTCGGCAAATTTATGCCATTTATAATTCTTTTTCAACATCTCGGGGCATTTCCAGATTTATGATAAAAGAATACAAGCTTTCCGGGATTTTGCGGAATTAATAAAAGAACTCTGCCTTGTAAGGGTATCTTATGCGGTACATGTTTCTTACCTGGTTCAGGACAGATTGCCTTAATTCAGCAATGTTTGTTTTAGCAGTTGCAGATATAAATACACACCTTCCCACCGTTTGCTCCTTCCATTTTTCATTAAGTTCCTGTAGTATGGCTTCCTTAACTCCCGCGTCCAGCCATTTATCAAAGGTATTTTTCTCATATTGATCCATTTTATTAAATACAATGATCATTGGTTTATCATTGCTCTTCAATTCATGCAAAGTCTTGCTGACTACCGCAAGCTGATCTTCAAATTGAGGATGTGAAATATCAACCACGTGCAATAATATATCTGCTTCTCTTACTTCATCAAGAGTGCTTTTGAAACTTTCAATAAGATGATGTGGAAGTTTCCTAATAAAACCGACAGTATCGCTTAGCAAAAAGGGCGTTTGCCCAAGCACAACCTTCCGGGTAGTTGTATCAAGTGTTGCAAACAATTTATTTTCTGCAAAAACATCACTCTTGCTCAGCAGGTTCATGATGGTTGATTTACCAACGTTAGTATATCCAACAAGAGCCACTCTGATGAACTCCCCTCTCTCTTTGCGTTGGGTAAAGGCTTGTTTGTCTATTTCGTTTAGTCTTTTACGTAACAGGCTTATTTTATCCTTTACAATCCGCCTGTCTGTTTCAATTTCAGTTTCTCCTGGGCCTCTGCTACCTATGCCACCTCCCTGCCTTTCAAGATGTTTCCACATTCCTTTAAGCCTGGGTAAAATATATTGATATTGTGCAAGTTCAACCTGCACTTTAGCCTGTGCGGTTCTTGCACGTGCAGCAAAGATGTCGAGTATAAGATCACTACGATCAATGGTCGTAACCTGTAGTTCCTTTTCTATGTTGGTAATTTGTGACCCGGTAAGTTCATCATCGAAGACAACCAATTGAACATCTTTTCCCGAAATATACCTTTTGATTTCTTCCAGTTTTCCCTTTCCGACAAATGTCCGGCTGTCAGAATGAGTAAGCTTTTGAGTAAATATTTTGAGCGTCTTTGCACCTGCAGTTTCAGCTAAGAACTTCAA
>PKYU01000391.1 GCA_003132765.1 Chitinophagaceae bacterium
ATTTAAACCTATATGAACATTTCAATTAAATTTGGAGGCGAAGCCAATCAGAACATTACCACCGCCAAAGTCGGTGGATTTCTTAGGATAATTAAATTAACTCAATGAGAAAAAGTACACTCGCCTTTCATGCTTATTTATTAATACTGGCAGGTTTCCTCACGATAACCAGGATAGACGCCCAAGTAACTTTTCCGGTAAATGGCATTGCCAATCCTATAGAGAATGCCTATGCCTTCATTAATGCAACAATAGTAAAAAACTCATCCGGCACTGATTCCAACGCAACGTTAATTATCCGGAACAAAAAAATTATCGCTGTTGGCACAAATATCGACGTCCCGAAGGATGTGGTAACAATAGATTGCAAGGGGAAATATATTTATCCTTCTTTTATTGATCTGTATAGCGATTATGGAATGCCGCCGGCAGAAAAGGTTTCAAACCGAAGGAATCCATTTGCGGGCTACCAATTCACTTCCAATACTAAAGGAGCATTTGGCTGGAACGAGGCTATCAGGCCTGAAGTAAATGCTTCCGCCCTTTTTGATGTAAATGACAAGGATGCTAAACCGCTGCGGGATGCAGGCTTTGGCTCGGTGCTCACCCATCAGCAGGATGGTATATCCCGAGGCACCGGAACTTTGGTAACCCTGGCTAACCAGTCAGATAACCTGGTAATGCTGAAAGAGAAAGCCTCGGCTCAATATTCTTTTAGTAAAGGATCTTCTACACAAAGCTATCCGTCGTCCCTAATGGGTGTTATAGCTCTTTTGAGGCAAACCTACTACGATGCAGCATGGTACAAAAGTAACCCTGCTGAAGAAGGAAAAAATATGAGCCTTGCAGCCTGGAATAATAACCAGGATTTACCCCAGGTTTTTGAAGCCGATGATAAATGGAACTGCCTTCGGGCAAGCAGGATTGGAAATGAATTTGGTGTAAAATACATCATAAAAGCAGGAGGAAATGAATACCAGCGTATAAAAGAAATGGCTTCCATCAATACCACTTTTATCCTGCCGCTGGATTTTCCTAAGGCGATGGATGTAGAAGACCCTAATGATGCCCGTTATGTTTCCCTCACAGATATGGAAAACTGGGAAATGGCGCCTACAAACCCTGCTGCATTTGAAAAAGCCAATATTCCTTTTTGCTTCACGGAATCAGGTTTAAAAGATGCCAAATCATTTTTTACAAACCTTCGCAAAGCAATAGATGCAGGCCTTTCTGAAAAAACTGCCCTGGATGCCCTCACAAAAAACCCGGCTGTTGTCGTACATGCTTACGATGAACTGGGCAGTTTGGAAACAGGAAAACTTGCTAATTTTATCATTACGAACGGACCTGTTTTTGATGATAAAACAATAATACTTGAAAACTGGATACAGGGAGAAAAATATGACATAAATGATGGGGAATGGAATAATATTCCGGCCATATATAATCTTGTAATTACTTCACAGGCTGGCATTGTAAATAATTATACCCTCTCTGTTAAGTCTTCAAGCTCAGCAACAATTATTGGTAAAGACACCTTGTCGTCTAAATTTTCTTTAAATGGCAAATTAGTTAATATCAATTTTTCACCGGTCACTCCGCCGAAGAAAAACCGCCACGAAATAACTGCTTCAGATAATAATATGCAAAAGGTGGACTCAATTAGTAATAAGAACATTGTTGCAGAGGAAGGACATCAGAAATATGCAGGGCATCCGGGAAGAAAAAGTCCGGCAACTGCAGAAGACAGTGGCCCGCTAATACGGTTAAGCGGTGTTATCAATACAGAAGGTTGGACGGGCAATGGGGTGGATATCTCCGGAAATATGCTTTATTGGACGGCAACCATGTTAAAAGAAAATATTCCAAAAGAAGATACAGCAAATAAGAAAAAGACTCCCATAGAAGGAAAAATTAGTTACCCCTTTGGCGCCTACGGATGGGAAACTATGCCGGTTCAGCAGGATATACTCATCAAAAATACCACAGTTTGGACGAGTGAAAAAGAAGGTGTATTACAAAACACCGATGTCTTGGTAAAGAACGGCAAAATAGCTGGCATTGGTAAAAATCTGGGGGCTTCCGCTACCATTATCATTGATGGAACAGGAAAGCATCTTACGCCAGGTATTGTTGACGAGCACTCGCATATAGCTACTGTTTCAATTAATGAAGGCGGCCAGTCTGTCACATCAGAAGTGCGTATCGCAGATAATTTGGATCCTGATGACATCAATATATACCGGCAACTAAGCGGAGGCGTTACCACGTCTCATATCCTTCATGGAAGCGCCAATACCATCGGCGGCCAAACACAATTAATCAAGCTACGCTGGGGCGTAAACGATACCGCATTGAAATTTGCCGGTGCAACTCCTTTCATAAAATTTGCGTCCGGCGAAAATGTGAAAAATACCCGATCAATAAATAATAACCGTTTTCCAAATACAAGAATGGGAGTAGACGAAGTAATTGATGATGCCTTTACCCGTGCCCTTGATTATGAAAAAGGCATGAAGCTTTATGAAAGCCATCCAAAGAACAGCAAGTTGCTTCCTGTAAGAAGAGATCTTGAACTGGATGCATTGGTAGAGATCATGAATAAAAAAAGATTTATAACCTGCCATTCCTATAAAGCCAGCGAAATTTTAGCTGCCATGAAAGAAGCAGAAAAATTTGGATTTCGCTTCAATACATTTACCCACGTGCTGGAGGGCTACAAAGTAGCAGATAAAATGAAACTCCATGGCGCCAATGCTTCTACTTTCAGCGATTGGTGGAATTATAAGACAGAAGTAATTGATGCCATTCCACAAAATGCAGGCATCATGCAAAAAGTGGGGTTGAATGTAGCCATCAATTCTGATGATGCTGAAATGGCCAGGCGGCTCAACCAGGAAGCAGCCAAGAGTATAAAATACAGCGGTATGAGCGAAGAAGATGCCTTAAAAATGGTTACGATTAACCCTGCAACTATGTTGCATGTTCAGGAAAAGATTGGTAGCATCAAAATAGGTAAGGATGCAGACCTCGTGCTATGGAATACGGATCCTCTTAGTATTTATGCCATTCCGCAAAAAACGATTGTCGATGGAATCATTTATTACGACGTTGAGCGCGACAGCACTATGCGAAAACAAATGCAATCAGAGCGAAACAGGCTTATTCAAAAGATGATAGAAGAAAAAAAATCGGGCGGCCCTGTAACTCATGCCCGTCCTATGGAAGAAAGCGGTCAGGATAGCGAAGAAAATGAAGGTCAAAATGATGGTTCTAATTAAAAAATTCTCCATATAATTCTCAAAAGATAAAGATGAAAAAAATACTTAATCTTACAGCGATTCTTATAGTTTTATCAGGTACTTCCTTTTCTCAATCAATAATTAATCCTGCACCGGCAAATGAAGGAATTATTTTCATTACCCATGCAAACATTCATGTGGGTAATGGCACCGTAATTACTGATGGAACCATTAAAATCAATCATGAAAAAATTGAAAACATAGGGAAGGATATTGCTGTTCCGGCCGGTACTACTGTATATGATGCAAGCGGGAAACAAGTGTATCCCGGGCTCATCAACTCAATTACCAATATCGGAATTAAAGATGTTTCTTCCGGCGTAAAAGGAACTGACGACTATGATGAACTTGGATCAATAACTCCTTCTATCCGATCTATTGTTGCCTACAATTCTGATTCTTATGTAATAAATGTCTTGCGCACCAATGGTATCTTACTGGCAAATGTGATACCCCAAAATGAAGAGAGTTCCCAAAAATTAATTTCGGGCACCTCCAGTGTAGTACAATTGGATTCCTGGAATTGGGAAGATGCCGTTTATAAAATGGACGGACAAATGCATTTCAATATGCCCTCCCTGGTTGCAAGGCGAAGACGGTTTTCATTCCTAGCTGAAAACGCACCGGAAGATCCGGTAAAGAGGGCGCTGGAGCAGATAGAATCAGTAAAAACATTTTTTAAAGAAGCGAAGGCTTACCTGGCAGAACCTGAACATGTCAAAACGAATCTGAATTTTGAAGCCACCAAAAATTTATTTAATCAAAAACAAAAATTATTTGTGCATTGTAATTCAGTAAAAGAAATGTTGCTGGCAATAGATTTTGTAAAGGATTTTGGCTTTACAGTAGTTATTGTTGGAGGTGCGGATTGCTGGCAGATTGCACCATTGCTCAAACAATATAATATTGCTATAATACTTGCTCAAACTCATTCATTGCCGGTTACTGTAGATGATGATGTAGACCAGCCTTATAAAACCCCTTACCTTTTGCAGAAGGCAGGCGTTTTATTTGCTATTGCGGATAATGACGAGACAACAAGGGGAATAAACCTGGCATTCAATGCCGGGACAGCAGCAGCATATGGATTATCGAAAGAAGAGGCATTAAGCGCCATTACGCTAAATGCTGCTAAAATTTTAGGAATTGATAATCGCACTGGCTCCCTGGAAGAAGGGAAAGATGCCAATATTATTGTCAGTGAAGGCGATATTCTTGATATGGAACACAGCATTGTTGATCTGGCATTTATACAAGGGAGAAAAATTAACCTGGATAATGTACAAACTGAGTTAGCAAATAAATTTAAATACAAATATGGGGTGAAGTAGGTGCTTCTATCAAATAGTTTTTATACCGGTAGGGCTACTGTGCTGGAATTGCATATTCGTCTGCCCACCGTTAGCCCAATTGAAAAACTATTGATGAAGAAATGTACAAAAGATGAATAATGAAAATCTGCCCGAATTGTTGCTGATAGCATTACAAAAGATGAGGATTTGCAGTTCAGCCAGCATAGCAAGCCCCTTTGTTGTGCGTTGGCCTTTCTACGCTATGATAATTGAAGTTGACGGTTTTCTAAGGTTACATTGAAATGAATGTCTGCTTTCAACGCTTTAAAAACTTTAAGAACGGTATCAATTGTAGCACTATTTGCACTACTTTCTAATTTTGAAATCTGTGCCTTTTGTACTCCAACTAATTTGCCAAGCTGCTCTTGCGTTAAGTTGCGTTCCTGTCTTGCTTTTTTAATCATGTGACTTAGAATGTCCATGTTTAACTCATACTCATACTGGTCTCTTTCTTTTGTGCCGGTCTTACCAATATATTTGTCTTTCATTTCGGCAAGTGAATAAGATTTAATTGCTGTCTTTGCCATAATATTATTTTTTTGTTTTGCTTTCAAAATATTTTTTCCTGATATTAATTGCTCTCTCAATTTCGTTAGCCGGCATTTTGTCCACTTTTTTTACAAAACCATGTGTCGCCAAAACCAAAGTCTGTTTGTCGTCGGTTTTGTCCCAGAAGGCAAGAAGTCTAATTTGTTTGCCACCAAAACGAATTCTTAATTCCCAAATGTCCTTTTGCAATTTTTTAAAAAGTCTCGGGTCATTTGTTTGTTCAGCCAGGTCAATATTATAAAAGATTTTCCTGACTGCTTTCGTGTCAAGTCCTGCAATAAATTTGTCGGCTTATTCTAAAAACCTTGTCTCAAAATGTCGCAATTAAAGTATTTTTTCAAAGGTAAGGAAAGTTTCCAAATATAGAAACATATTTTTTGTCAGCAAATTAGAATGAGGATGTCCAACAAGGTGACGCACAATACCGGTGATTTCTTGTCAAACCCGGAAAAGTAAAAGTTGATCACCCTAAAGCGCAAAGGTCGTAAGGCAATTTCCTTAGTGAACTTATTGGCTTTTTCCATAAGTCACGAAGGACTCCCATGGAGAGGGAAATCTATCCTCTTATGATAGTCTTGACTTAACAATTCCTATTCCGGGAAAAGAAAGCTAGTAAACTCCGTAATAAATGATGAATAATAGAATTCACAGTGCATCATTTTATTGAGCTATTATCGTATTCTGATTAACCTTCTCCTCTGCCATGGCATTGTTTATATTTTTTGCCGCTACCGCAGGGACAGGGATCATTTCTGCCAATTTTGGGGCCCACTTTGATAGGCTCTTTTTTTACATTT
>PKYU01000351.1:0-203 GCA_003132765.1 Chitinophagaceae bacterium
TGCATTATTGCGGCCTGGGCGGTTTGACAGGCAAATAACAATTGATCGTCCTGATCTTGTAGGCCGTGAGGCCATTTTCAAAGTTCACTTGTTGCCTATTAAAATTTCTCAAACACTGGACGTTCATAAACTGGCAGAACAAACACCTGGTTTTGCTGGTGCTGATATTGCAAATGTTTGTAACGAAGCGGCACTTATTGCAG
>PKYU01000351.1:286-5363 GCA_003132765.1 Chitinophagaceae bacterium
ACCGACCAACTGCTCGACCAGATCTGTATGACACTTGGAGGCAGGGCAGCTGAAACTATTTTCTTTGGTAAAATTTCAACCGGAGCGAGCAATGACCTTCAGCAAATAACCAAAATGGCTTACGCTATGGTTACTGTTTATGGTATGAATGATAAAGTTGGTAATGTGAGTTTTTATGATCCTCAACAGGATAATACCTTTACCAAACCTTTCAGTGAAGAAACCGGAAAAATGATTGATGAAGAAGTGAGAAAATTAGTGGAAAACGCGTTTGTAAGGACAAAAGCACTACTTATAGAGAGAAAGAATGAAGTCGAAATAGTGGCAAAAGCATTGCTAAAAAGAGAAGTACTTTTCCAAAGCGATGTGGAGGAGTTAATCGGGAAACGTCCTTATGAGGATAAAAAGGCGTTGGATTTTGTAGATAATCCAAAGGAAGCAGTCATCGAACCACCCATACACAATATAATAGCAGAAAATCCCGAATAAATGAAACGGATATGAGGGTTTCTTTGTCAAAAGAAAAAATATTAAAAAAAGTTAGAGAGGCACTGAGCAATCCGGTGCCTTTACCTTTTCCTAAAAGTGAAGGAACGGCTTCTATGTTTCCGAAACAGAAGGATGAACTTGAAATATTATTTGCGCAGGAGTTTACGAAACTGCTGGGAAAATTTGCTTTTTGCGTTAGCGAAATGGATATGAAAATTCAATTGCAACAGTTAATTGACGAAAAAAAATGGGATAAAATCTATTGCGTTGAAAACCGTTTGCTAAAAGTTCTGGGTGACGATACAGAATATAAATTAAACCTTTCATCACTTTCCAATTGCGAGGCTGCGATTACTTCGTGTAAGATGCTTGTTGCAAGAACGGGTTCCATTGTAATGACCTCTGAACAACAAAATGGCCGAACGGTTAGCGCTTACGCACCTGTTCATATTTGTATTGCCTATATAAATCAGCTGGTTTACGATACGAAGGATGCGCTGAAATTAATAAAGGAAGCGTATGATAATCGTTTACCTTCCTTCATCACTTTTGCTTCCGGCCCAAGCCGCACTGCAGATATTGAAAAGACATTAGTTGTAGGTGTTCACGGTCCCAAAGAAGTTTACTTATTTTTGATTGATGAACCATCGAAGTAAAAAGCCTTAAGGGCAGAAATTTTCAAATGGCTGATTTAGAAAAAAAAATATATTTCATTTCTGATTTTCATCTTGGTGCGCCGGATCATGCTTCCAGCCTGGTGAGAGAAAAAAAAATAGTTGCCTTTTTAGACGAAATAAAAAATAAAGCCTCTCAAATATTCATCTTGGGAGATTTATTTGACTTTTGGTACGAGTATAAAAAAGTGGTGCCAAAGGGTTNNCGGGATCATGATTAAATTTTTTGCTGGTAATCATGATATGTGGATGAATGGTTACTTTGAAGAAGAATTGGGAATTGATGTATACTATGAGCCGCAGGAATATGAATTCAATGGAAAGAAATTTTTTGTAGGTCATGGAGATGGCCTGGGTCCCGGCGATCACAAGTATAAATTCATTAAAAGAGTCTTTAGAAACAAATTTTCACAACGGATATTTGGGGCTCTACATCCTGGCACTGGAATTGGGCTGGCAAATTACATGAGTCGTAAAAGCAGGGCAGCTACAGGAATAACTGATGAAGAATTTTTAGGAGAAGATAATGAATGGCTGATTATTTTTTGTAAAGAAATGCTGCAAAAAAAACATTACGATTTTTTTATTTTCGGGCATAGGCATTTTCCTATTGATTTCAAATTAAGCGATACCAGCAGGTATATCAACCTGGGAGACTGGATAAAATACGATAGCTACGCTGTGTTTGATGGAATTAACACTGAATTGAANNTTCGGCCGTATTTTCAACCTTCAAGGTGCAGGGACAGGAGGATACCCTTTTTCATTTCATAAAAAAAATTGATTACCCTATTTCTTCCGTTACAGTGGATCAACTTGGGGAACTCTATATCATTGATAATAATAATCAATTAAAAAAGTATGATCAACAGGGGGATTCCGTGGCAGTATTCAACCAGGTTACCAAATTTGGAAAACTAAGTTATGTGGAAGCTCAGAACCCATGGAAAACGATNNCTGCTTGATAAATACCTGAATTATCTTACCAATATCAATCTTCCGCAGCAAAATATTTTCCAGGTGAAGGCGGTAACAACTTCATACGATAACAATATTTGGTTATTTGATGAGCAGGAAAATAAATTAAAGAAGATTGATGACCAGGGGAATAATTTATTTGAATCAGTTGATTTCCGGTTACTTTTCGATTCAGCCCCCTCCCCAAAAAAAATAATTGACAGGGATGGGTTTGTTTATTTATACGATCCTGATAAAGGTGTTTATATTTTTGATTATTATGGGAGTTTTAAAAACAGGTTGCCATTTTTGCATTGGACAGATATCGCGATTATAGATAAAAGAATTTATGGGTTTGATAAAGAACATTTTTACCGTTATAGCCCTCCATTGCCCGATGTGGAAGAATTTAAGCTTTCACCGGAATTGCAGGATAACAATTCGATAAATATAAATAATCATAAAATCTATGTGCTGAAAGACCAACAACTCAAAATTTATTCACTTTTATAGCCAATAGCTATTATTATTTTGTCTTATGAATTTTCTCGACCAGGTTTATTTTGATAATTCCATCCGGAATTATATTGCCGTAGCAATAGTTATTCTTTTGGCATTCCTGTTAAAAAGATTGATTTCAAAATATGCAACCTCATTGCTGTTTAAATTAATTAAACCCCAAAAAGGAAAGCTGGATAAACCAAAATTTGACAGCTTTATTGCAGGACCGGTTGAAAGAATTCTTTTTGTTTTGGTTGCTATATTTTCTTTAGACCGGCTCAATTTTCCACACCAGCTTTTTTTTACAATTCATAAGGTTACTTCAAGGGATATCGTAGACGGACTCTCTTCAGCCATCATAATAATCTGTTTCGTTGCGTTGATTATCCGGTTCATGGATTTCATTGTTCATTTAATAAGTGTAAGAGAAGGCGATGGCAAAACAGCCGGAGAATTTCAACTTATCTATTTTTTTAAGGACTTTATTAGAGTTGTAATTATCATTATAGGTATTGCATTTATCCTGAAAATTTCTTTTGGACTTAATATCAGCAATCTTCTTACAGGCTTAAGTATTATTGGGGCAGCGCTGGCTCTTTCAGCAAGGGAGAGCCTTGAAAATCTAATTGCTTCGTTCATCATTTTTTTTGATAAACCATTTGAAACAGGCGATTTGGTAAAGGTGAATAATTATTTGGGAACAGTAGAGCGGATTGGGCTTAGGAGCACACGGATCAGGACGATAGAAAAATCAGTATTGACAGTACCCAATAAGCAAATGGTAGATAGTATTCTTGATAATTGGAGCATGCGAAACCTTGTAAGAAATGAAATTAAGGTGTTGGTTTCCCCTCAATCAACATCAGATGATCTCGAAAAGTCAATTTCAGGAATTAAAGAAATTCTGAAAGCCAAAATTGAAAGTCTTAATGATTATTCGGTCTATTTGCAGGAGATCAACAATGATAGTGCGGTAATCTCGATAATTTATTTTACCGAAATGTCCATGCCTTTGGATGAGTTGAATAAATTAAAACAGGAAATAAATATTGAGATAAAGAAGTTGCATGAAAAACATGATATTAAATCTTCCGTTTCCACCTCGGTAAAATTGGTCAATTAAATTACCGCATTGAACCATTAATGATGGCTGCGAGTTCCTGTTCCCATCTCCCTGTTTTACCATATTCTACCAGTCGGCCTAATTCTTTTCCGTTTTTCAATACAATTATTGTCGGCGTATTCCTGACATGCATCGCCCTGGCTATATTGCCGATAGTATTCATACGACGGTCAACGGCAAATACTGTAACATGATCTTCCGGGAACCCGGCTGCCTCCTCGATTTTATAAAATTTAGGTAACACAAAATGCGTATNNGGTGCCTCCAAAAATAAGGAAATAAATGCTGTCTTTATTACTTCTTAAGGCAGCAACTGCAGCACTGTCCGGATGGGGATAAATTCTCTGGCTTTCAGCATACCAATGAAATGAAGTATCCTGCAGCAAGTCATTTTTATCAATAATGCCTTTCAACATTTTTTCATTATTCTCCGCTGAGTCGGCAAGCACCTCGTATCGGGCTTGTGCATCGCAGAATAAAATTGACATGAAATTGGACAGAATAACAAGCAGCAGGATTTTCATAAAGGCCTATAAATTGTTTTTCAACTCGAGAAGGAAGGTTTTTATTTTCTGTAATGATTCGATCATTTCATGTTTTTCCCCGGCAGAATTATTGTTCTTTAAAAATCCCTTTGCACCGTCAATAGTATATTTTCTTTCGCGGAGTAAATGATAAATCATCTTAAGGTTTTTGACATCTTCAGGCCTGAAATAGCGATCACCCTTTTTATTTTTTTTTGGCTTTAAAATAGCGAATTCCTTTTCCCAATATCGAATCAAGGAGGTGTTTTCTTTGAACATAGCAGCTACATCTCCAATAGAATAATATTGTTTTTGAAAAAGGATTTCATCTTCGGGAATTTCGATAAGACCTGCGTCCAGTCCCATTTCCTTCAGGCTTTTTCTTCCCCGCTTTGATTTTTGAATGGGAACATTTTTAGGCATGGAACTATCCTTTCCTTCTTTCTTTTGAGAAGCATCGTCAAATTCAAAGTTTATTTGTGATAATGCCATTAATCTAAACTTTTTGCACTTCCGGTANNTCGAATTGTTCAGGAGTAAGATCATTATAAAAAAAATAAACCGGGTCTACTTCCTGCCCATTGATATGTACTTCATAATGACAATGGGGCCCGGTACTTTTTCCCGAACTGCCCACCCAACCAATAATTTCTCCTCTTTTTACTCTTTGTCCTGGTCTCACTTTCACTTTTACCATGTGTCCATATAAAGTTTCATATCCATACCCGTGATTTATTACGACATGATTGCCATAGCCATCGCCGGTTTCGCCCGCTATTTCCACAGTGCCATTGCCAGTTGCATAAATC
>PKYU01000058.1 GCA_003132765.1 Chitinophagaceae bacterium
CAATTGCAATTACCAATTATAATCGCATCTTCTTTTAATAAGTTTTCAACTACGGTTGAATTGTAAAGAGAAATAAAATTTTTCAGAATCCCGGATGATGCACTTACCTTATGGTTTTTATAGCATATTACATCTTTAATGGCGATGACAACGCCGTGAAGTTTTCCTAAAACTTCTCCGTTTTTTCTTTTGTTATCTAACCATTTGGCACGTTCTATAGATTCATCAGGATATATTTCGATAAACGCATTTAAATGCTTTTTTGAATTAATTTTTTCTAAATAATATTCCACTGCAATACTGCATCCATTCGGAGTAGTTGCTAAAAAATCATGGTAATTTTTTATCGAATTGAAATAAAACAATTTGGGATTTTAGAAAAATTAAGAATGTGCAACTCCTATTAATAATTATATAATCTTAACTCCATTCTTTGGCCTCATCCACCTTTTTCTGCTTCTCCACTTTAACGCATAGCAGGATACTTATTTCATATAATATTAATAGAGGGATCGTACAAATAATTTGGCTGAGCATATCAGGAGGCGTGATGATACCTGAGATTATTAGCATAATAACAATTGCATACTTGCGTCCATTTCGTAAGAACTTTGCGCTAACTACATCAATTTTTGCAAGAAAAAACATTACAAGAGGGAGCTGAAAGGCAAGGCCAGCGCCCAGTATTAGCGGTATAAGTGTATTGAAATAACTTGTTATTGTCCATATGTTTTCAATATCGTTAGCCAGAGAAAAATTAGCAAAAAAGTGAATTGTATAAGGTGCTATCACAAAATATCCAAATAAAATACCTATAAAAAATAGTAATGATACCCAAAAAATTACTCCCCGCGTATTATGCAATTCTTTGGGCTTTAACGCCGGTTTGGCAAACTTCCAAAATTGGTAAAAGACATATGGGAAAGCAATAATAAACCCCCCAATCAGAATAATATTAAAGTAAACACCAAATTGACCACCCACAGAAGTGCTTTGCATTTTTACATTTATATGTCCCATGCAAAATTTATCGCCTAAGCCAAGGGATTCACTTATTCTGCAAAGAAAACCGTATGTTGGAAATTGAGGGTGTGTGGGTCCCATGAGTATTTTACTCACGATAAAATTATTATAAATAACCATAACAATCGCACCAATGGCAACTGCAATCGCTGACTTAAACAGATGTCCACGTAATACGTCCAGATGCTCTATAAAAGACATTTCTGCTCTTTGATCAGTACTGCCTTTTCTATTAAATAATTTCATTAATAATGAATAATAAGAATTCTAAATGATTTATTATAAAAATAGATTAATGATTTTACTTACCCATAATTTTATTATCTGGATAAAATATCTGATTTGGTAAAAAAAAACCCCACAAGATATTTGTAGGTTTAATAGTCGAAGAAGACGGAGGTCAGCTAAATATGATTTCTTTATTTACTGGACCGTTTTATTTTCCCTTATTACCGGAAGAGTTGGATTAGTCGAATTCTTAACAATATTAGGTTGATCATTATTATTTATATGATCTTCAATTTCTTTTTTTACATTATCTTTTGCATNNTATAATTCTGGAATCTTTTTTCCGCCAAATAATAGAAGCAGAACAAGTGCAATAAGAATTATATGAGGGCCACTAAATAAATCTCCCATAAAATAAATTTTAGGTTACTTACACAAATATAAACTAAAAAATAATCAGTATAAAATAAATAGCAAATTTGGGATTCTTTTTTGGAAATATAAAGAAGGCTGAAATTCTGGAAACCNNAAAATGTTATTCTATTTATTAATATATCTTCCACATTTTGCTTTGCCATTCGCCGCTTCGTAAGGTGAAATGCCGCGTGCACAGGACTCAAATAAAATTGAAAATACAATCGCAATGATATAAACCCTTTTCATTTAAATAAAAGATAGTTAGGTCAAGTTTATATCATGCTTAATTATTAGTGAGTTGCAATAATATTAAATAAAAAACCGGAAAGCAAGTACTTTCCGGTTTTTTTATTCAAAAATGAGGTTATTTCATTCTTTTTTTCNNTACGGGCACTTTTGCCGCTTCTTTCACGCAGAAAATAGAGTTTAGAACGACGAACTTTCCCAACTTTGTGGAGTTTTATACTGTCAATATTGGGTGAAAAAAGTGGAAATAAACGTTCAACCCCAATCCCATCGCTTATTTTTCGAACAGTAAAAGTAGCAGTGCCGCCTTCTCCCTGACGCTTAATAACATCGCCTTTAAAACTTTGAATCCGTTCTTTGTTTCCTTCCTGAATTCTATAGTTAACAGTAATATTATCTCCTGCTTTGAACTTAGGAAGTTCCTTCTTTTGCGTTAACTGCTCGTGTATAAATGCAATGGCATTCATGGCTTTCTAATTTTAGGATTGCAAAGGTAAGCGATTTTTCATTTAAATTAATAACTCGAAATCAAAAGGTCATATTTTATTTACCCGTCCCAATAAAAATCAGATTTTAAGATTCGGAAATTTTACCTGGCCACATTAACAGCCCTTTTTNNCCATCGCTGACTTTATCAGCTTCTACAATTACCCTCAGCTCGCGTCCCGCCTGAATAGCATATGCCTTCTCTACACCATCATAGGTAAGAGCCAGATTTTCAAGGTCTTTTATACGCTGGAGATATTGTTGCATAATCTCACGCCTTGCGCCAGGGCGGGCACCACTCATTGAATCGCAAGCCTGGACAACCGGTGAAATTACATATTGCATTTCCACTTCATCATGATGAGCTCCAATTGCATTACATACTGCCGGGT
>PKYU01000486.1 GCA_003132765.1 Chitinophagaceae bacterium
AAGCTCAGTTCCGCTAAAGGGCTTTGTGATATAATCATCAGCGCCAAGTTCCATCCCTTTTCTGAAATCAGTTCGTTCTGTTTTGGCGGTAAGGAAAATAAAAGGGGTATTTTTTATTTCATCGTTTTTGTGGACAGCATGCAGCACCCCATATCCATCCAGCACGGGCATCATTATATCGCAAATGATTAAATCAGGGTTACTTTGCAGGGCCTTTTCTACGCCGGTTTTTCCGTTTGCGGCAAACATTACTTTGTAGTTTGCCAGTTCAAGGATCTCTGCAGTATTATTGCGGATATCATCATTATCTTCAATCAACAGAATTGTTTTCATGTTCGGGTGTTTTAGTAATAAATTTAATTACAAATTCTGTTCCTTTTTCCAATTTGCTCTTGCATTCCATTGTTCCTTTCATAAGTTCAACGTATTTTGAAACAATATGCGNNCATTGGCCCCTCTGAAAAACCGCTCCATTAGGTGATGCTGGTCTTCCTCTGAAATGCCCATTCCTGAATCCTTTACCGATAACATAAAGCAATCATTCAGGTGAATAGTAATGATCTCAATGGGACTTCCTTCCGGAGAAAATTTACTGGCATTGGAGACCAGGTTAGTGATTATGTGCTTTAACAATGATATATCCAAAAGTAAAATAGGATTTCCCCTATGCCGATAATGGATTTTCTGTTTTGGTTTTAAGGTGTTTGTTATTTCACCCAAAATTGACTTTACAAGATCCTGGATATTCACTTTCCCATACTTTACCTGTAGCCTGCCTTCTTCTATTTTTCCCAGGTTAAGGAAATCATTCAAAATATCAGTGAGTACACTTACGGAACTAATGATTCGCTGGATATGCTTTTCCCTCCGGGGTTGATCCTGTTCAGAAGTATATTTTTCAATCAAATAGGCAGATGAAANNCAGTGGCGTCCGGAATTCATGAGATGCCATTGAAACAAATCTTGACTTTAATTCATTCAATTCTTTTTCCTTTTTCAGGGATACTATTAAATCCTGTTCAATTTTTTTTCTTTCAGAAATATCTGATGAAATTCCCATATAACCGGAAATGGCTCCCCTTGAATCACGGATTCCCGTTATTGTTAAGGACCCGGGAAACCTTGATCCGTCTTTTCTTATATAAGTAAATTGCATTTCCTCATGGATATTTCTCTTTGCTTTTTCCACCATTACATCAAAATCACTTTTGAGATTTATTCCGAATTCCTGAAATAATTCTTTCCGTTTCAGGTCTATTTCTTTTTTATCATGAAATGCTAAAGGCGTCATCTTATCAACCATCTCTGATTCCATATAACCAATATTTAACACCGCTTCCGGGTTAAAAATCTTTATTATACCCTTTTCATCAGTAGCAACTATCATTGCACCGGCATAATCAAAAATTGCTTTTTGATACGCTATAGAATCCTCAAGCTTTTCCTTGGAGACTTCAAGTTGGGTTAATACTTCCTGCAAGGCCTTAGTTCGAAGTGCCACTTTTGTTTCCAGTTTATTCTTTAAGTCTTCAATTTCTGCCTCCGATTTCTTTCGCCTGGAAATGTCACTGATAAACGCAATAACATGCTCTTTTCCTTTATACTTTTTCGCTGCAAGGCTTACTTCAACAATAAATTCTATCCCATTTTTTTTTCTTGCATACAGGTCCATACCTATTCCCATCGGCCTGTTTTTCGGGTGCAGGAAATAAACATTCCTTTGCTTCAGATGGGAAACGCGATAACGTTCCGGGATCAGAATTTCTATAGGCTTATTTATTATTTCATCAAGATTGTATCCGAAAAGTTTTAAACAAAAAGGGTTCACAGATTGCATTTCACCTTCATTATTCAAAAAAATAATTCCAAGTGCTGCATTATTAAACATCACTTCAAACCATTCTAAGTTTTTAATTTCATTATTTGAAACAGCGATCATACCAAAATCTTATTATTACAATATGCAATTTCTTTTGCAGGGTTAGTGTTATAGAAATACGATAAATTTCATCTACTTTACTTGCAATCCATATGATTACCGTCATTTAAGGTGATGATAAGAATTAGTTTAGGGATTAGTCAGGCATTATTTAAAATGCAAGAAGTAATTCGGATTTTCTGATCTATCAAAGGTTGGTATTCCTGCTTATAATGTGATCAACTTTTTCGACGTAAGTAATTGGCGTTGAAAAACAGAATGTTTGACGGGGCATATGCTCTTTTTCTTAAACTCCATTTCCGGTTTTGATAAATGCTTAATCCTGAAAATTGCACAGGTAAATTATATTAAAAATTAAGGGAAAAATTTGTAGCTATGATTGCGTCTTAATTTTCCAGTTTACAGATCGTTCCTTCAAATAATTCAAAACAAAGTTGAAGCAGTTCTTATCATCGCCAATTAATTCAGGAGGAAACACTCCTTTTTTTGTAAAAAGATTTTTTGCCACAAGGTTAACTGATGCCGTGCAGGTGTATCCGGTAGTACGTGCCATGGAAGATGTTTGCGTTGCTGTATCATAATAATCCAGTAAATTATATTCAATGGTTTTCCCTTCTCCATGCAGTACCACTTTCATCACGGTTAATTCTTCTTCTGTTTCACCCGATTTCCATTCATTCATTAAGATTTGAGAAGTAAAAGCTAAAGGAGAAATTTCACTTCCATCTACCNNCTACCAATAATTTTTCTTTATTAAAAAAGCCGCTTTGCTGCAACGCCTGTATCAGACGAACGTGTCCCGGATATCGCAGTGTCTTTTCTTTTTGAGTGGGAATATGTGGCATGGTATATAGCAGCGAACGTAAACCGTCGGTGTTAAAGGCTTCCAAAGTACCCGGTCCTTCAAAATGTAGTATCTCGATCTCCGTTAAGGCCGGTTTTATTACGATCTTTCCGTTTACCCTCATCCTTGCCGGTCTCGTATATTCTTCAATAACATCAATAGGGGAGAAAGGGGCTTTATAAAAGAACGGTGGTTTGGGATGTACCGGTAGCCCGCCCACATAAATTTCAAAATCATCGATTTTCATTTCATTATTATACCTGCCTATGATGTAATTGCTCATGCCGGGAGCCACGCCTGCATCCACTATAGCAGTTACTTTTTTCTCTTTGGCCAGTGCGTCCAGTTGTAGCGCATCTTCAGGAAAGAATGAAATATCCACTACATTTTTTCCGCATGAAATTATCGCCTGTAATGCATCATAACCCATAAAACCAGGAACAGCGGTAACTACTAATTCAGCAGGCTTGAGGATATCAGCATATAAGGAATATTTTTGTAGATCCTGAATTACTGTTTGAATGCGCTCATTTTTTTCCTTAAGCATTTTCAGGTTCTGCCCATTGACATCAAAAGAAATAACGGTATAATTTTTTGCAAGGTCAAGTGCAATGGCTCTGCCTACCATACCGGCGCCAAGAACAGCAATAGTCATAAATATTTATTTTTGCAAAGATGCCGAATTAATTGTTTCCCTTTCCAGGAACCATTCCGTACCAAAGGGAGACTTTGTTGGAGCGTGCAATTTTCCTTTGGAAATGGTTATTAATCTTCATTTACAGGTTAAGATAGATCCAAAGGAAAGAGAATATTTTTTTTGTCATAAAGCATATTGCCAGCCTGTGTTTTAAATAATGAATCATCAAATCAATTATTCAAATGGAGACCATGGCACATATTCAGAGTTTAATAATCTATCCCGTTAAACCAGGGATCGGCAAAGGAAAAACAAAATCAATCACATTTCCTCTTCCTGCTTTTTTCACATGTTCAGTATAGCCTCTAAGACTCCTAATAAAGGTCTTTGCAAATTCTTCATTAAGCTTGCCAATTATAGGTTCCAGCAAGCTGATTTCTTCTTTCAATTTTTCCCTTTTCAGATCATCAAATGGTGCATATTTTTCTACTACTTCTTCAAAATACTTTGTAAATTTCTTATCAACCTCTTTGTAATAAGGCACGAGTAAGGACTTTTCTGTAAATGTTTTAAAGTGCGCCATTTTAATTGCTTCGGCTTTTTCGCTTTTGCTTATATCATGATCTCCGCTTGCAGCATATATTGAAAGCAGTACCGGAGCCTTTAATAGCTCATTCCATTCCCCGGGTGACAATTTTTTGAAACCGTTATTCATTTTCTTATATTTTTATCATTTCGAATTTTTTGAATATACTGATCCTCTGCTTATAATGCCGCAACATTATATTTCTTCTCTGCCTTATTAATATTCTCAATACCTTTTAATAATGCATCGGCATTAAACGAAATACTATCTATTCCCTGTTCTACAAGAAACTGAGCAAACTCAGGGTAATCACTTGGCGCCTGACCGCATAATCCAATTTTTGTTCCTGCTTCCCTGGCCTTATGAATCATAGTTCCAATCATATCCATTACGGCTTCATTTTTTTCGTTAAACAGATCGCTGATTATGGAAGAATCCCTGTCGATTCCTAAAGTGAGTTGAGTCAGATCGTTGGAACCGATGGAGAACCCGTCAAATATCTTTGCAAATTTTTCGGCAAGCATCACATTACTGGGTATTTCTGCCATTACATATATTTCCAGGTTATTCACTCCCTGTTCCAGACCATATCTCTTCATTACAGCTATTACCTTATTTCCTTCTTCAATGGTTCGGCAGAACGGAATCATCACTTTCACATTTGTCAAACCCATTTCATCCCGCACCTTCCTGATTGCTTCACATTCGAGACGGAAACCTTCTCTGTATCTTTCATTGTAATACCTGGAGGCTCCGCGAAAACCGATCATCGGATTTTCTTCTTGCGGTTCAAAATCCCTTCCACCAATGAGATTTGCATATTCATTTGACTTGAAATCGCTCATTCTCACGATGACATCTTTGGGATAGAATGCGGCCGAAATAGTGGCCACTCCTTCAGCCAACTTATCTACAAAATATTTCTCCTTATCTGGATAATGATGGGTGAGTTCTTCAATCCTTTGTTTTACAGCCGG
>PKYU01000393.1 GCA_003132765.1 Chitinophagaceae bacterium
ATAATCACCAACCAGGACGGCAATCTTATTTTTCCACAATGCATTTATGGAAAAAAAGCCTCTCCTTTCCAACGATTCATCAACCACATCATCATGAACAAGCGTTGCGGTATGCAGAATTTCAACAAGGGCTGCTGCTCTATAAGTGGATTCGTTGACCTGGCCGTGAAGTTTTGCACTTAGAAAAACGAACATGGGTNNATGTTCTCAACTCTTCTGCAATAAGGTCTTTGGAAAACTTCATAATATGTAAAAATGGCAATATAATACAGAATCGAGTAAATTATGGAATAAATGTACCAGCGCCTTAAGAAGTTCAGCATATCTTCAATTTCGGTGAAATTCACAGAAATGTAATTAATGGTCATCATTTGAATTCTTTGCAGCACTGTGGCCATGATTCTTGTCTAATGGTTACAAAATTGTAAGAATATATAAAACCCTCAAGATCTAAATATTTGCTAAAAAAAAATTTGAATTTTGATATTGGTTCGATATTTTTGCACATACTCAATTGTTTATTCAAGAAATCATCAATCAAAAAGTTATGGCAAGCAAAAAGTTGAAATTATTACTAATAGGGATATTGTCCCTGTTTTCATTCGGAGTATTCGCCCAGGATACCGGAGTTTTCAATATTTACGACTCGAGTGTAATACCGAAGAAAGGACTTGCCCAACAGAATGAGTTCATGAATAATACATATGATTTTCCAGCAAAGCCAAGAAACCAGTTAGAATTGGGTGTTTCTACTGGCATTTTTTCCTTGAGTAGTGATGTAGCAGCCAAATTACCAACCTTTGGATTTTCAGCTCATGTGCGGAAAGCTTTAGGCTACATTTTTTCTCTGAGATTACAATATTCCTATGGTGAAGCCAAAGGATTAAACTGGAAGCCTTCTTTTGGATATGCCAATGACCCTACATGGGCATTACATTATAATGCTGGCAGTTTAACACCGGTTTATTATAATTATAGAACTCGTGTAAACGACCTCGCTTTACAGGGAATTTTTACATTAAATAACGTTCGGTTTCATAAACAAAAATCCGGAATGGTAATCTATGTTGGAGTGGGAATGGGAGCTACTATTTATAATACATATTTGAATGCCCTGGATGCAAATAACAACCCTTATAATTTCGCTACTATAACTGGTGCAGGTTATAAAAGCAGGAAAGATATTCGGAAGGCTCTTAAAAGTCTAATGGATAATACTTATGAATCTCCGGCACAGAATAACAAGAAAAATAAATCTACTTTGTTTGGAGAAACTCTGGATGCGACTGGAGTTCTTCTTGGTGGAGTTGCTTTTAAATTAAGCAATAGAATAAATCTCGCTATTGAGGAAAGGTTTACAATGACAAATGATGATTTGCTTGATGGGCAGCAATGGCAGGAGCATCCTGTATCTGATCCAGCTCAAACCCGCAATTTTGATACCTATAATTATTTTTCAGTTGGTCTAAATTTCAATCTTGGAAGCAAATCTGTTGAGCCTTTATGGTGGATTAATCCACTTGATTATGCTTATAATGAAATCAATAATCCTAAACACATGAAATTGCCTAAACCGGTATTTGATGATGCAGATGGAGATGGAGTTATCGACCAGCTTGACAAGGAACCGAACACTCCCGCCGGATGTCCTGTGGATACCCATGGTTNNAATTGTCAGCCTGTTGATGCTGATGGGGTTGGCAAGTGTCCTGATCCAGAGTGTTGCAAGAACATGGTTAAGGCCGATACTGTTAAGTGCCATATTGGTGATTTACCGAGTGTTTCTTTCAAAGGCAAGAGCAGCATACTTTCCAGTGATGCTAAGGCAATGCTTGCAACAGTGGCTTCAAAATTGAGAAATAACCCCGATTGTTCAATAATGATCACTGGTTATCCTGAGGCATCAAAAATTTCCCAGGCTCAATGCAATAAAAGGATAGCAGATTTGAAGGCTTACCTCACCGAAAAAGAAGGGATCAGTGCAGATCGCGTCGATACTAATTGTGAAGTAGGAGGAGGTGATGCAAACGTGGTTGATATAAAAGCTAAATAGAATTACTTTCTTTGCTTATTATAGAACCCTTCCCTTGCGGGGAGGGTTTTTTGTGCATTTGTCAAAATATTAACTGGGTAAATCCTAAATGAGTACTTTTCTATACTAATTTTCAATCAAAATCGATTATTTTCGCGACTGTTTATGAAAATAGCTGTATTATTCCTTGCAGGGTTTTTTATGCTTGCGTCTTGCAACAGGCAGTTTAACAAAGTGCTTAAGAGTAAAGACTACAATTATAAGTTGAAAGTTGCTGATAAGTATTACGCAAATAAAAAGTATAGAGATGCTGAAGAGTTATATATGGAACTTTTTTCAGTATTCAAAGGAACTGAGAAATTTGAAGAATTATATTATAAATATGCCTATTGCTCCTATTACCAGGAAAATTATCCGGATGCCGAAAATCTCTTCAAGGGCTTTCTTGAAGTATTTCCCAATAGTGATAAGGCAGAAGAAATATCATACATGCATGCTTATACTTTTTATAAACAATCGCCAAAAGCAGAACTTGATCAGGCAAATACGATTAAGGCAATTGGCGTTATGCAATCTTTTATAAGTACTCATCCAAATTCTCCTAAGGTTAAGGATGCCACAGAAATTATTGCAAAATGCCGGGAAAAGTTGGAATTGAAAGATTATAAAACGGCAGAATTGTATTATAATCTACAGCAATATCGGGGTGCAGGCTTATCTTTTACTAACCTGATTAATAACTACCCGGAATCCCCAAAAGGTGATGAATATATGTTGATGGCAGTGAAATCTTTTTATGAATTTGCTAAGGTGAGCGTTCAGGAAAAGCAGGAGGATCGCTTTGAGAAAGTTTCAGCGGAATATTTTGATTTTGCTGACAGATTTCCGGAAAGCAAACTTTTGAAAGAGGCAGAAAATTATAAAAATCTTAGTCTAAATAATATTAAAAAAATACAAAATGAGCAAATTAAGACGCCAACAGAGCGCTAATACAAGTAATGTAGTAGAAACAAAAAATCTTACGGACGTCAAGGCTAAAACAGGGAATCTTTATGAATCGATTGCCGTAATTGCCAAAAGAGCTAACCAAATAAATATTTCTATCAAGGAAGAACTTCATAATAAACTTGAAGAATTTGCCAGTCATACAGATAGCCTGGAAGAAATTCACGAAAATAAAGAGCAGATTGAAATATCAAAGGCGTACGAAAGAATGCCCAATCCTGCACTTTTAGCATCAGCTGAATTTATGGAGGATAAAATTTATTATCGCAGAAATGAAGATACCCTTTTCGATTAACGGGGTTAAATATTCCGGGCAAATCATCTGCTTAGATATTTATGGTATTCTTTGCACTAGAAATGATAATTTTAATGGCGGTATTATACCGCCATTTTTAATATTTGAACACAATAAAGCCATTGAGGCTTCTATAATATGTGGGGGGAATCCGAAAAATGAAATTTAAAATTTCAAAATCCGCGAAATAGAATGAGTCAGGGAAAGTTTTTTGGAAAAAAAATATTGCTATTTGTAACAGGCAGCATAGCTGCCTATAAAGCTGTATTGTTAACCCGCTTACTTGTGAAAAACGGTGCGGAGGTAAAAGTGGTAATGACGAAAGCTGCCATTGACTTTGTTGCGCCATTGACGTTCTCCACATTATCGAAGAATAAAGTTCTTTCAGAACTATTTGATGAAGAATCATGGGCTAATCATGTAATGCTTGGCCGCTGGGCTGACCTCATATTAGTCGCTCCTGCTTCCTGTAATACGATCGCAAAAATGGCAAATGGCTTTTGCGATAATTTGATGCTGGCTATTTATCTATCAGCTAAATGGCCCATATTTATTGCTCCGGCAATGGATGAAGACATGTGGAATCACCCTGCTTCCCAAAAGAATATTGAGGTCTTGCGACAAAGAGGGAATAATATTTTGCCTGTTAATGAAGGAGAACTGGCAAGTGGACTAGTTGGAGCCGGCCGTATGGCTGAACCAGAGGAAATCATTAATTCACTTGGAGTTAATTTTGAAAAGGATGATATTTTAAAAGGAGTACATGCGTTGGTTACTGCAGGGCCTACCCACGAGCCTATTGCCCCGGTTAGATATATATCGAATCGGTCAACAGGTACAATGGGAATTGCCATTGCAGAGGAACTT
>PKYU01000457.1 GCA_003132765.1 Chitinophagaceae bacterium
TGCCGGCTAACGAAAAATTATGAGCCAGTTTACCAATGGTGGTTGTTTTTCCAGCACCGTTTACACCTACAATTAATATGACATGTGGCTTATGGTTTGCAGGCAGTTCATAACTTTTATAGGAAGTATCCTGGGGAGCATCAACAAGCAAAGATTGTATTTCCTCTTTTAAAATCCTGTTTAGTTCAGTAGTATTTATATATTTATCTTTTGCCACTCTTTTTTCTATCCCATCAATAATTTTTACGGTTGTATCCACGCCAACGTCAGCGCTTACGAGTGCATTTTCCAGGTTGTCAAGCACTTCTTCATCTACCGTGCTTTTACCCGCAATGACTTTGGTGAGTTTATCAAAAAAACCTTTTTTGGTTTTTTGTAAGCCACGCTCCAGTGTTTCCTTTTGTTCCTTTTTCCCGAAAATTTTATCAAAAATCCCCATTGTATAAAATTTAGTAAAGGGTAAAAATAAATAAAGCTATCCGCTTTGATTGCCGGATAGCCTTGTGTAAATAATGTTTAAGCCAAATCAGCTTGCCAGAAACTCTTTGATCTTGTCTTTATGAACAATAGATTCTTTAAAAGTGTACGACCCGGATTTAGGACTGCGAACTGTACGAACAACCTTAGTCCAGTTTTTTGCTTCTGCGGCCACTTTCTGGTCTTTTGTTTTAATAGCGGTTTTAGCTGCTTTTGCCATTTTTTATAGTTTGTAAGTTATTAAGGTTTCAGTCTTTGACCTGTCACCCCTTCAACTTTATTTAATTTCTTTATGAACAGTCACCTTTTTTAAAATGGGGTTGAATTTTTTTAATTCAAGCCTTTCCGGTGAATTCTTTTTATTCTATTTGGTAATGTAACGGCTGGTACCTGCCAAGCCTGAAGTTTTATGTTCCGTACATTCCAAAATTACCTGAACCCTGTTTCCTTTCTTTGCCATAACAAATGTTTACAAAATTATGTTGATCAAATCCTGGCTCCGTTGGCCCTCATTTCTTTTATCACAGTATAAAGACCATTTTTATTAATAGTACGAATGGCTTCAGAAGATAATTTAAGGGTAATCCATTTTCCTTCTTCGGCAAGGAAATATCTTTTCTTCTGAAGGTTGGGTAAAAATCTCCTGCGGGTTTTTATATTTGAATGTGAAACAGTATTCCCCGTAATTGGTCTTTTTCCCGTAACCTGACATACTCTGGCCATAATGATCTTTTTTTCGGACGGCAAAGGTAACAAAGAAATGAATACCTGAAAAATAATTAAATTACTTTTTAATAAATGTCGGTAAACTGCCATTTTGGACTAAAATTTTTAAGAATAGGTGCAGGCACACTTTATGCATCTAATATCTAAAATTATTTTATGGAAACTTTTAGCAAAATAATTAATGACGACAAGCCAGTATTGGTTGATTTTCACGCTGAATGGTGCGGGCCCTGTAAAACGATGGCCCCGGAACTGAAGCGTTTTGCTGAAAATAATAAAGAAACAGTTAGAGTTTTAAAAGTTGATATTGACAAAAATCAGCCAACTGCGTCTCATTTTAATATTCAGGGGGTGCCTACCCTTATCCTTTTTAAGAATGGGAAAATTTTGTGGAGGCAATCAGGGGCTATGAGTGCCCAGCAAATTTCAAATGCCGTCAAATCTAAATTATAAGCCCCTAACTATTAATCTCTTCATTAAAAATATATGGCATCAAATATCATAGATTCTGTTTACCAGGGAGGAATGAGTTTTTCCTCTGCTATTAGAGGGCATGATGTAATAATTGATTTAGATAAAGATCATGGAGGTAATAACTTGGGCACCAGCCCGAAAATATTAATGCTCGTTTCCCTTGCCGGTTGCACGGGCCTTGATGTAGTAGGAATCCTGAATAAAATGAAAGTTAGCTTTTCGGACTTGTCAATAAATGTTCATGCTCACCTTACTGAAGCCGAGCCGAAAATTTATGACAAAGTCGCTATTACCTATTCTATTAAAGTAAAGGAAAAAGATAAATCCAAAGTAGAAAGAGCTGTCACCCTGTCGCAGGACAAATATTGTGGAGCAAGTGAAATGTTCAGGGCTTTTTCTTCTCTTTCGCATAAGATTGAATTTCTTACCTAATTCAAATCATACAATTTCAATCTTCTTGAGCAATCTTCTTTCATCCCAAACCCTTTTCATTTGTATTGAAACTGCAAATAAAATCAGGCTAAAACCAAGATAAAATCCTGGCCCAAGGAATTTATTTTCCTTAAAAATTATGAAGGCAAGGATAATCGAATAAATAGGTTCAAGATTATAGGAAAGGTTAACCGTAAAAGCAGAAATCTTTCTTAACGAATTTAAGCTAAGGATAAAAGCAAATACTGTACAAATCCAGGCCAGGATCAGTAACCATAGCCAGTCAACAAGACCCGGGAAAAAATAAGCGGCAGGGAAAAAACGAAAATAAAGAGGCAGGATAAAACACAAAATAATAAATCCACCTGTCATTTCATACAGCGTGACTATGCGTGGTGTATAATTTTCCAGTAATTTTTTGTTGAAAATTGGAAAAAGACTGGCCAGCATCGCAGAAATAATTCCGAAAATAATTCCGGTCTTGTACTCGGGATAGAAATTAAATATGATACACACACCTGCAATTGCAAGTAATCCGAGTAAGATTTCTATTTTATCGATTTTTCTTTTCCNNTGAAAAAACCAATGGCTGATAAACAGGTAACAGAGACTGATACATTTGAATATTTTATACTTCCGTAAAATGTTACCCAATGAAGGGCAATGATTGCACCCACCGCGAAAAGGACCAAACTATTTTTCCATGAAAGCCGGATGAATTTTTTTCTTAAAATAAGAATAAAAGCAAGTGTTATAGCGCTTATCAACATCCTGTACCAAACGATAATGCCTTCATTTAAATCAATTAGCCTTCCCAGAATAGCTGTAAACCCGGCAAACAGAACTGCCAAGTGAAGCTGAAGAAACGCTTTTTTCATTACCAAATGTAGGTACGTTACACGATGTTTTTAGAAAGATGGATGGGATAAATTGGCTTTTTGATGAAAATTTTGGTTGTCTCTGGTTTTCATCCTGAACATGAAATACAAATTGTATTGAATCTGATTCCGAATATATTGAATACTAAATTAACATTCCTTTGTATAAAAAAAATCTACTCTAAGTAAATGTAACACTCATAGTTTTATATTTGCTCCTGTTTATCTAAAACTTCAATATGAACTTCAAACGGGTTAACAACATTACCGGTTGGGCAATATTCGGTATCGCCACCATCGTCTATTTATTAACGATGGAAGCTACCGGCAGTTTCTGGGATTGTGGTGAATTTGCATCCAGCGCCTATAAACTCCAGNNTTATTAGGGAGATTGTTTATGATCCCTTTTTCTAATCCTAATCATGCTATTCTGGGATTAAATAGCATGAGTGCTTTAATGAGCGGGTTCACTATATTATTTTTATTCTGGACCATCACCCACTTTGCGAGAAAACTTATCGAAAAGAATAATCCCAATCCGCTTACCGGCAACCAGATATTCTCAATCATGGCTGCCGGAGCAGTTGGGGCTTTGGCTTATACGTTCAGTGATTCATTTTGGTATAGCGCGGTTGAATCAGAAGTTTACGCCAGTTCATCATTTTTTACTGCAATCGTTTTTTGGCTGGTTTTAAAGTGGGAGCAGGATGTTACTAAAGAACAGTTAAGCGGTGTTAAAGGACAATTTACCCGTGCGGATCGCTGGTTAATTCTGATTTTTTATACGATAGGGCTGGCGGTAGGGGTGCATTTGCTGCCTATTCTTACTATTCCGGCAATTGTGATGGTTTATTATTTCAAGCGGTATAAAGCCACTGGGTGGAAAACTTTCCGGGCATTTATAATAGCGTGTGTTATCACGGGTATTGTGCAGGTTCCCATGATTCAATGGTCAATAAAGTTTGCAGGAGATTTTGACATATTTTTCAAAAATACTTTGGGTCTTCCCTTCTTCACAGGGTTTTGTTTCTTTTTTGTTTTATTAGGAGCCATCATTTTTTATTTGATCAGACTTTCCAACAAAAAAAACTGGCATTTCTTAAAACTTTCCATGTGGAGTTTTGCATTTATTATAATCGGATTTTCAACTTATTTCACCACGATGATTCGTTCCCTTGCCGATCCTGCTGTTGACATGTTTAATGTTGATAATCCGGTGAGTCTTGTTGGATACCTGAGTCGTGAGCAATAGGGTGACTGGCCTATTTTGTACGGGCAGGATTTTACGGCGCAGCCTATATCTACAACGGCAGTTAATACTTACGTTAAAGGAGAAAAGAAATATGAAAAAACCGGGAAAAAATATGTAACTGAATATGCACCGGAAGATAAGCACCTTTTCCCGAGGATGTGGGATAACAGTAATGGACAGGGTCATGCAGATTATTATGCAAGTTATGCCGGCATTAGTAAAGATCAAAAAACAGGCGCCTATACTGATAAGCCTACCATGGCTGATAATATCGGATTTTTCATAAGTTACCAGTTTAACTTCATGTACCTGCGATATTTCATGTGGAATTTTGCAGGAAAACAGAATGATATAGAAGCAATAGATATGGGCAATGTGAGAGACGGGAACTGGCTGACAGGCATACCCATCTGGGATAATGCACGGTTGGGTGATCAGAGTAAAATGCCCGATACCATAAAACACAATAAATCCCATAATAAACTCTTTGCCTTACCACTTCTTTTGGGAATCCTCGGATTAATATACCAGTATCAAAAGGACAAGAATGATAACCTGGTCGTTGGATTGCTTTTCTTTTTTACCGGCATAGCTATCGTAATATATCTGAACCAGGCCGGCAACCAGCCGCGTGAAAGGGATTATGCTTATGTAGGTTCTTTTTATGCATTTGCTGTTTGGATAGGTATTGGCGTAATGTATGTAAAAGAATTATTTGAAAAATTTACGACAGGCAAAATCGCTAATTATGCTTCAGCAGCACTGTGCATTTTGGCCGTTCCGGTAATTATGGGCAGCCAGGAATGGGATGATCACAATCGCGGCAATAAGACCATTGCCCGTGACCTGGCTATTGACTATCTGCNNATACTTATTACATTTGGTGATAATGATACTTATCCATTATGGTTTGCTCAGGAAGTGCTCGGTATCCGGAGAGATATCAGGGTAATTAATTCCAGCCTTATGGGAACTGACTGGTACTTAAACCAATTGCGGTATAAAGTAAATCAGAGCGCCCCGATTGATGTTATCTGGACTCCGCAACAGATTATTGGAAGCACCAGGGATGCTATTTATTATTATCCTGATGCTCCGGGCGCCAAAGTAGACCAAACAAAGCCTATGGATCTTTATACGATGATGAAGGACTATGCCGGAAGTGGTGATCCAAACAGAATGGTACAAAATGGGGATGATAATCTTAATATATTTCCAAACAAAAAAGTCGAAATTCCAGTAGACACAATCTTTGTTAGGCAAAATGGAACCGTAAACCCGGGAGACAGTGTTGTTAGTGAGGTACAATTTGATATCCCTAAAAATGCCTTAGGCAAAAACGAAAGCGCAATCTTAAACATAATGGCTGCCAATAAATGGAAAAGGCCGATATATTTCACATCTCCATATGATGAACTGGGCTTTCAGCAATACTTAAGAACAGATGGCTTGACTTATAGGTTTGTTCCTGTAAAGAACGGTGAGGTAAACAGGGACTGGTGCTATGATATAATGATGAATAAATTTGTTTTTGGAAATTGCGACAATCCCGGAGTTTATTATGATGAAGAAAACAGAAGGCATTTGAATACAATCAGGATGCAATTTGCTCAGGTAGCAAATAACCTCGCCGATCATGGAAGAAAAGAGGATGCAAAAAGAATGCTTGAAAGATGTGATAATATGATGCTGCAGCAAAATTTCCCTTATGGCCTTGTATCCCGTCGCCAGCAACAGGATCAGATTTCAGGACAATTTTTGTTAGCTGCCTATAAAGCCGGAGATACAGTTCTCGCAAAAAAAGTGTCAGATGCATTACGTAAGGACCTTGAACAACAGGTAAGCTACTTTAATAGCCTCGATGATAACAAACAAGTTGCCCTGGCTTACGAAAATCAAATTGTCCAGCAATTATTACAGCAGGTCCAGGGTATGGAACAATATTTTAGAAGCAGCCCTATATTAAATCCTGAAACAAAGACCCCTGTGATAAATAATATGCCGGTACCTAAAAAAGAAAAACAGCCCACCGATAAAACACAATAGATTTTAGCACATTTTGGTATATACCGGATTATCCTTTCAGTGAATGGTGATAATCCGGTATTTTTTAAATTAACATTCGAACTAAAGGGAAGAATTAATTGTTTTAACAGTAGGTAATCCAGGTTGATTAATTTCAAAGTATTTCATTCAGTTTCTATCTGTATTTTTGCAATCAGGTTCTTAATTTAATCTTAAACACCTTATTCCCAAGCCAAAGTAAGAAATTCAATTATTTGATTTAATTAATTAAAAAACTTTCATGTTAGGACACAATTTTTCAAAATACGACCCGAATCAAAATTCCAAGTCATCTTTTGAAAAACTATTGGATATTTTCATGCAGTTGCTTACCTACACCAGTGGAGACGTTGCGGAGGCTTTACGTTGGTTAACGGAACTTGATAAAGAATATAAACTTACTGACGATGACTATGGAATGGGAGATTTTATTGAAGACCTGAAAGATAAAGGATATATTGATGAGAACCGCAGGAATGGAACATTAAAAATTACCGCCAAGTCTGAACAGGGAATTAGAAAACGCAGCCTTGAAGAAATTTTCGGAAAGCTAAAGAAAACGAAACAAGGCAATCACAATACTTTTAAACCCGGCGGAGGGGATGAGATCAATCCTGAAACCAGGCCTTTCCAGTTTGGAGATACCCTGGAGCAAATAGATTTTACAGAATCGATTCGTAATGCCCAGATCAACCATGGCATAGACAGTTTTACCATGCATGAGAAGGATCTTGAAATCCGCGAAACAGATTTCAAGGCACAAACTTCTACTGTGCTAATGATTGATATTTCTCACAGTATGATTTTGTATGGCGAAGACCGGATAACTCCTGCCAAGAAAGTAGCGATGGCATTGAGCGAATTGATTACGACAAAATATCCGAAGGACACCTTAGACATTGTTGTATTCGGCAATGACGCATGGACCGTGGAAATAAAAGATCTTCCTTACCTGCAGGTAGGTCCTTATCATACTAATACAGTAGCCGGTCTCGAACTTGCCATGGATATTCTGAGAAAAAGAAAAAACCCGAATAAACAGGTATTCATGATAACCGACGGAAAACCTACGTGTTTGAAAGTTGGAAAGCGCTATTATAAAAACAGTTTTGGGGTTGATAGAAGGATATTGAACCGATGTTTGAATCTTGCTGCGCAATGTAAAAAAATAAAAATACCCATCACAACATTTATGATAGCGAGTGATCCTTACCTTCAAAAATTTGTAACCGAATTTACCGAGACAAATAATGGCAAAGCTTTCTTTGCCTCCCTTGACAGGCTTGGGGCCTTCATTTTCAAAGATTTTGAAAGCGGAAAGAGAAAAACGGTTTATTAAATGCCCGAGGGTAATAATTTTAAAAGTTAAAACATAAAATAATAAATGGACATTCAGAGGATCAAAAATTTAGGACAATTAAAAGATAGCAATTACAAACCAAGATCAATAAGGGAAGAGTTGCGTGAAAATCTGATAAAGAAAATCAGTAAAAAAGAAATCACCTTCCCGGGTATCATTGGATATGAAGATTCTGTAATTCCTGATACCGAAAGAGCCCTTCTTTCAAGGCACAATATTTTATTTTTAGGGTTGCGTGGTCAGGCAAAAACACGTATGGCAAGACAAATGACTGACCTGCTGGATGAATATATTCCTGTTATTATGGGAAGTGAGGTAAACGATGATCCTTTTAAGCCTTTGAGTAAATACGCCAAAGATCTGGTTGAAGAAAAAGGAAATGAAACGCCAATTGAATGGCTCCACAGAAGCAAAAGATACGGTGAAAAACTAGCCACGCCGGATGTAAGTGTTGCAGACCTTATCGGTGATATTGACCCAATAAAGGCAGCGAACCTTAAATTAAGCTATTCGGATGAAAGAGTAATTCACTATGGTATTATACCCAGAAGTAACCGGGGCATTTTTGTAATTAATGAATTACCAGATTTGCAGGCCCGCATCCAGGTTTCATTATTTAATATTTTAGAAGAAGGAGATTTACAAATAAGGGGTTTCAAATTAAGGTTACCACTTGATATTATGTTTGTGTTTACTGCTAACCCTGAAGACTATACGAACCGGGGAGCCATTGTAACACCTTTAAAAGACAGGATTGAAAGCCAGATACTTACCCATTACCCGACTAACATCGAAACATCATTATCCATTACAGAACAGGAAGCCGGCATTCATGAAGATCAATTAAAGAAGGTACACGTGAATGATCTTGTAAAGAGGCTCATTGAACAGATTTCCTTCGAAGCCCGTGCTAGCGAATATGTAGATAAGAAAAGCGGTGTATCTGCCAGGCTCA
>PKYU01000061.1 GCA_003132765.1 Chitinophagaceae bacterium
AAATGAAGTTTATAAATAATGGAACCAGGGCATTCATGGGCACTATAAAATATTGGATCACAAATAAAAATTATAATGAATTATTTAGCGAAATAAAACAAATACAGATAATGCCTGAAAAGGGCTCAGAAGCTGAAGTAGCCTTTTCAAATTACCAGCCTTTAAATGAAAAGATCTTTAAAGTTGGCTTCATAGTTACTGAGATCAATAGCGATGATACTGTTACAAATGAACAGGTTTATTTAGCGAATAAAGATATTGTTATACCGGTGGCTGCTGAACCAATCCCTGTGATATTAAACAAGGTTAAAGATGCNNTTTCAAAATCAAAACCTGGAAGGATATATTGGCACTCGGTTTACCCAAAATCTGGAAGAGCGCCTGTTGAAGGTGGATGAGAACGGAATAATGAGCGGGTATTTACAAAGGCCGGGAAGCCATCCATGGATCGGGGAGCATGTGGGTAAATACCTCGAGGCTGCCTGTAATTCCTGGAAAGTAACCCATAATCCTGAGCTTAAGAAACAGATGGACCGGATGATGTATGAGTTGATTAATTCACAACTTAAAAATGGTTACCTCGGAACTTATACACCGGATTATTACTGGACGAGCTGGGACGTATGGAGCCATAAATATAATTTGTATGGATTACTGGCTTATTATACCACTACCGGATATAAGCCCGCATTGGAAGCCTGTAAACGAATCGGGGATTTATTGTGTAACACGTTTGGCAACCAACCAGGGCAAAGGGATATCATATTGGCAGGAGAGCATATGGGAATGGCTGCCACGAGTGTTTTGGATCCAATGGCTGAACTGTACCGGTATACCGGTGATAAAAAGTATCTTGATTTTTGTTATTACATCCTGAGTGCATGGGAGCAAAAGGATGGGCCGAAAATAATAAGCATCTTATTATCCAAAGGACAGGTAAATGAGGTAGCTAATGGTAAGGCGTATGAGATGCTTTCGAACCTGCTTGGCTTAAGCAAATTATACCGGGTTACAGGAGACCCCAAATTTCTGAAACCGGTTTTAATAGCCTGGCAGGATATCGTGGCAAACCGGTTGTACGTTACCGGAACCACGAGTTCATTTGAACATTTCCAGGGGGATGATGATCTGCCGGGATCTACCACCGATAATATCGGGGAAGGATGCGTAACCGTTACCTGGATTCAGTTAAATCAAAGTTTATTGGACGTTACGGGCCAGTTGAAATATGTTGAACAAATTGAAAAATCTGTTTACAACCAGTTATTAGGAGCAGAGAATCCTGAATCCGGATGTGTAAGTTATTATACACCTTTGATGGGTGTTAAACCTTTTTCCTGTAGTATTACTTGTTGTACCTCGAGTGTTCCCCGTGGCATAGCGCTGATTCCTTATTGTACATTCGGTAATGTAAAAAATGTTCCTACGCTACTATTATATGGACCTGCGTCTTACCGTGAGAAATTTATTACACCGGATAAGAAAAATATAGAACTATCATTATATATTGAGAGCAGTTTTCCTGAAAATGGCAATTCAGTTATAACTATAAATACTTCGCAAACCGCATCCTTTCCTCTTTCTTTAAGAGTGCCTTCCTGGAGCCGTTCTTTTGTTGCAGAAGTAGGCGGTAAAGTATATAAAGGAACTGCAGATCAATATTTAGTTATCAATCGTGTTTGGAAAACGGGGGAAAAAATTAAAGTATCCTTTAATATTCCAATCATGGTATTGAATGGTGGAAAAAGTTATCCGGGCCAGGTTTCCTTTCAAAGGGGACCGCAGGTGTTGGCATTTGATAATTCATTGAACATTGATTTTCTGAAAGAGTATCCATTTAAATCCGGCGAAAAACTATTGGTTGAAAAACCCGGAAATAAAAATGAAGCGGATATTCTGCCAAAACAATGGATAGGGAAACAGGCATATGCAGTTTCCATCATAGATAAAAAGAAAAATGATTCAAGGCAAAAATTAACACTCGTACCTTTTGCAGATGCCAGTCAAACCGGAGGTGCCATCAAGGTTTGGATGCCGTTGGATATTGCCAATAAATCGATAGAAAATAAGTTATGGGAAAAATTTTAGTTATAGGCAGCGCTAATACCGATATGGTAATAAAATCAGCAAAGCTTCCATTGGCGGGAGAAACAATATTGGGTGGCACTTTCTTTATGAATGCCGGTGGAAAAGGCGCTAACCAGGCTGTGGCTGCATCAAGATTGGGTGGTACGGTTACATTGGTTGCTAAAGTAGGGAATGATATTTTTGGAAAACAAACTATTGAGGGGTTACAAAAAGAAAATATCAATACTGATTTCATTTTTACAGATGATACAACCCCATCAGGTACAGCATTGATCATGGTAAACAAAGAGGGAGAGAATTGCATAGCAGTAGCTCCGGGAGCCAATGCCAACTTATTGCCCGGAGATATCGAAGAAGTGAAAGTTATTGATANNCGATGAATTGCTAAATGGGCTTTTTCTCATTACACCTAATGAATCAGAAATGTCCTTATTAACCGGTATATCAGTTGCTGATGAAAGATCAGCTTCATGGGCAGCAGAAGTTTTATTAAATAAAGGAGTGCAAAATGTAATTATCACTTTAGGAAAAAAGGGTGCGTATTTTCAAAACAAGGAATTGAAGTTATTGATTAAGGCGCCTGTTGTACAAGCTTTAGATACCACTGCTGCCGGTGATACTTTCAGTGGCGCATTAGCTGTAGCACTTACAGAAAATTTGGATCAGTTAAATATTGATTGGGAAAGGGCGACCAAATTCGCGGTAACGGCAGCTTCTATTTCTGTAACAAGATTAGGCGCACAGGCATCTGTTCCTTATAGAAATGAAATAGAAATCTTATTATAGTAAATTAAACATTTATATATGTTCATAGTAAGCAGTTACGGAACGGCCATTGTTCTTTGTATTGTAACCATGTTCTGTTGGGGATCATGGGCCAATACCACTAAGCTTACCACCAAAACATGGCGCTTTGAACTTTTCTATTGGGACTATGGATTTGGTATTTTGTTTACTACGTTATCGCTGGCTTTAACATTAGGAAGCTTCGGCACTGAAGGCAGCGCCTTTTTGGAGGATATGAAACAAGCCGACCTGAAAAGTATTTTATCTTCATTTGAAGGAGGTATCATTTTTAATTTAGCCAACATATTGCTGGTTGCTGCAATTGCGATAGCCGGCATGTCTGTTGCGTTTCCTGTTGGTATAGGTATCGCATTAGTTCTGGGTGTATTGGTAAATTACATTTCTAATCCACAGGGAAACCCTGTATTTATANNTAATACGTTGCAGCGTCCATGGTAAGCAATTTCAATATACCCGAAGCAGGAAAATTGACTCCCTATTCAGCGTTAGTAATATTTTCAATGGGTGTTGTAATCAGTAGTTTTCTATTTAATTCTATTCAAATGAAGCGTCCATTTATGGGTACGCCGGTTTCATTTTCTGATTATTTTAAGGGGAGATCAAAGGATCATCTTATAGGTATTTTTGGTGGTGCCATATGGAGTATTGGAATGTCCCTAAGTATTATTGCTTCGGGAAAAGCCGGCCCTGCTATTTCTTATGGCCTTGGCCAGGGCGCAACAGTGGTAGCAGCGATTTGGGGTATTTATGTATGGAAAGAATTTGCTAAGGCGCCTGTAGGTACAAAATCTTTACTGAATATTATGCTGCTTCTATATGTTGCCGGGTTGGCATTGATCATTGTGTCTAAATAATCATTATTCCCCTCCATTCCAGGATTTATTTGCAAACCAATGATTTCAGGCAGATGTTTTTAATAAATTCCCTATCACAAATATCTCAGGAAATTTAGCCCCAAATTAATCCTGATCAGTGAAGATCTTTCCCTCTTTAGTTATAACTTCTGTTTTTACAAATCTTATTCTTAATTCGTTTGGGATTTTCAAATAATTCGGCTCTATAGTTGTTTCCATTTGGGCAACTTTGTTTTTGTCGGGTTCATATGGTCCCCTCATCACAGCCCTTATGATCAATTTACCATTCTCTTCATTAAATCTTACTTGCCGCACGTATCCTCCATCTATTGCATTTATTTCCTTAGTCAAATTACTCCTGGTGCTGTTCTCGAAATTGAATTTATTTACCACATATACTAAATTGTATGTAAGCATTACTCCTAAGCCTAAAATTATGATTATCCCTATCAAATCTCTTTTAAAGAAGGATTTCCTCCAACTCTTTCCTATAGCAGGGATTACATCCACATGGTTAAGCCAAAGTATTAATGAATATCCAAACTGAATTCCTATAATATTTGTAAAAGTTAGCAGGAAAGCTCCATAAGATAAGGCATATTCGGCGTGAACCAGTAAAATGGATGCAGAGGCAGGGGAGGGACGAGTGCTGTAGCAATTGCTACTCCCCCAAATGCAGTGGAAAGTTTCTTATGAACGNNATCAGGTCTATAAAGTTAGGCTCGGTCCGGGTTAATATTTCATGAGTAATGGGAGAACTTCGATGAATCAATCCTAAAATTGCTGCTATTAGGAAAACGACCAGCAATCCTACTGTGAGTGTAATCAATGATTGTATTATTAGTTTTACATCACTATTGATAATTCCTAATGCTAAACTAAAAATGGGGCTTAAGAGCATGGCTACAATCATAGATCCAATAACAACTGCGGGACTGTCGGAAACAAATCATAGGTTGCCAGGACAGCTGCAAGGCAATTCATCAATATGTAATTCATGTTGAGACCGGCTGCCCAATGCAGGTTTTCCCTTGCTTCCTTAATTTCATCATCAAAAGAAAAAGTTGGTATTGGGTCCATCTTTTTTTCCAGATTTTACTTATCCGGAAATTCAAAAACCGGCAGGGCTATCTTGATATCCAGGTTACTATTCCAAAATAAATGCGCTTTTCATCAAATAGGGAAATTGATTTTTCAGTTCCTTGTTCCATTTTCAAAAATAGGATATATCTCTATCCGGAAACACTTTTATCTAGGGGATAAGTCAGCTCAATGTAATTGAACGAGCGCTTAAATAAAAAATAATTAAAAAATATTAATCTGAAAGAATTTGGTTCCCCATCTTCTTCCTGGATGAAACATCATAGTTCACAAAAAGAAAAAAGGTATCTGCAGGTTAAGATCAATTGCAAATTAAGACCTAACCTATCCCAGGTTAAGCCACAAGAATCAATACATAGCAATGACTCCCTTATCCTATTATATACGCTAATCCATCGTTAACAGGTTCACACAGATCTAATACTTTTTTTTGCCTGAACAATTTTTCAATAATATCCCTGGATTCTTTATAAATACCGTGTATCGGGCAAGGATGACTGGATGAACATTTACTTAAGCCTAAACCGCAACTTTTAAAAATTTGTTTGCCGTCAATGGCTTCTATAATATTGATTATGGGTTGTTTTTGTTGCTCTTTGGAAATGTAAAATCCCCCGGAGGGGCCCTTTATGCTATTAATAATATTTTGCTTCACCAGGGTTTGTAATATTTTCCCTACAGTATGTTCACTTGCATTTATATATTCCGAAATTTCCTTAATGCCAGCATTTTGTTCTGCATCAAATTTCGAACTTAGATATATCACGGCCTTTATTGCCGTTTTACATGTTTTGCTCAACATATTTTTCTTACTTCATTTTTTCATCTGGCTTAATTAGTTGTTTGATCAAATCATCTTGCTTTTTACAATAATATTCCATTTGATAATTTTCTATTATCTACTAATTAAACAATAATATATTACATGCATTTACCTATTTTTCCTCCCAAAAAACATCTTTCCATTTTTCATTCGTTGCTTTATCGTTATTAGAAGTCCCTGCGGCGATTTCTTCTAAAACATCAGGTGGAATAATATTCTGAAGATGGTTAAATAATTCTCTTTCCTCAAAACGGATATGTCTTTCCAAATCATCTGCTAAGCGACGGATCAAATCGGTATCATTTTTATTTTTTTGAATAGCATTTATCAAGTTATAGATCGATTGGTGCTCCTTTTCCGCTTGCTTTCTTAATGTATCATTTACAGGCAATTTGCAAAAAAGTAATTGCTCTTCATCTTTAAAATGCTTTTCCAGATCCTCTGTGAAAAAGAACAATATATAATTGCTGATTCGTTCCGCATCTACTTCTTTTGCCAGACCTTGCCTTATTTTCCAAACCAACAATAATCCGAAATGATGGTCTTTGGAAAAGGAGACGATAGCAGGGTGTCTTTTTAACGGTGTCGGACCTTTCATTTATTGAGATGTTTTTCTGCCTCCAATGCCTTTGGAAACAGAATATTATTTTCAAGATGAATGTGCAAATGCAAATCATCTTCAAATTCGTCCAGCATGCGATATAGCAGACTATAGGTGGCACAGGCATCTCCAGGTAATAAATAATTATTGGAAAGTTTCCTGATTTCATCCAGATTTTTTCCGACCAGTTCGTGTTCCATCTCCATCATATGGATAGGATTTTGAACGGTTCCAAAATGTGCAGGATGCAATGGCTGAGCTGAATTTTTTGCAGCAACTATTTCTCTAATATAGGGAAACAATACCTTTTCCTCTTTCAAAAGATGGGCCGTTAATTCAGCGTTTATCTCCTCCACTAATTGGTGGATTCGTCGTAATTCAGGATGACGGGTACCATGTACCCTCATTACTTTT
>PKYU01000332.1 GCA_003132765.1 Chitinophagaceae bacterium
ATTGCTAAATTCGCGGAGAACTTAATCAAGAGACTCAAATAAGCCACCGAATTGGAGATAGTATCAGAAGGAAAAGAAATGATGCAAATTATTGCGTTCTTACTACTCTCTTAAAATCGTGAGATATAGTTGCCGCTACAATTCCAGTAGTATCCTTGCCCTGATATTTCATCCTTACTGTGAATTCGCAATCGAAGTCATTTTGGTCTTTATCCGGATAATAAATTACCTGGTTAATTGTGAAAGTTACGCCAGGGTTGAGCGTTTTATGAAGGTGACCGGCCATCGTTTCAATAAGTTTATTTTGCAAAGCTGTTTTGGTTAATAATTTAGGTTTGCAGCCCCAAACTATTGATATCATCAGAAAAAAAGTTAAAAAGTTTTTCATGTTATTATTAAAAATAGATTTCATAAATATTGAAATTATTATTTTTCTTACATCAGTAAATAAACTTTGAAACCGATTCAAATTTAAATTGAAGAATTTGACGGCAGAAAATGCCCACTTCAAACTGTCTTCAGCCGGATATTTTAATTATTCAAATAACATTCAGTTTTAACCTTTTCCATAAAGTTTATTTTACCTGTTCCTTTGTNNCCCCGGATTACCGTTGTTCGGCTACCCCTCCTTCCGGTCCCCAAGCGCCGATAAGGAGCTGCTTTATGAACAAATTTATAAAATGCGGGCAGCTTTCTTCGCTTTTACAGCGTACTTATCAGTTATTGTGTATTAATGATGCATGGGAATATTGAAGTTTAATAAAATGATGTAGAAATGATGTACTGATTAATATTGAAGTCGTTCTAATCGCTTATAATTTTGATTACCGCTTAAAACAAGNNAATTCCGACATCACTAATCCGGCCTGGGACCTTTTGGAATGAAATCAAGCGAATCCTGATTCTCAAGCACCCGAATCTCAAATTTCATATTTTATTTTACCCGATCATTGAAGCCCTATTCACCCATCAAATTCAAATAAACGCATTCAAGGCATCTTTTAATTAAGATTAATTATTTGACACAGCAAGTATCCAAGTATTTTTCTCATAATCAAATCTGCGCCTTCTGTTTCTACAGAAGGCGCTATTGTTAATGAAACACCGTAAATATTTAATTCCCCGGGTCCCCGGAAAATTTCAACGTTACTGCATCAAATTATCCCGGTATCTATAGCTGTTTGAATTTGAAAATTCCAATAAAAAATCAAACAAATTGGTTTCGGTAGGAATTCTTAGTTTCTTTCTTAACCTGTACCTGCTAATTTCAACACCTCGTACAGATATTTTCATATGCTGAGCGATTTCTTTACTGCCTAAATTCATATGTAAGTACGCACAAAGTTTAAGTTCATTAGGTGTCAGATTGGGGAAATGTTTTTTCAAAGAACGTAAAAAGTCGAGGTGAACTGTATCAAAGTGGGCTGCAAAGAGTTGCCACTCTTCGTCCAGGTGATCTTCTTCCTTTAAAGCTCGTATTAGTTGTTTAAAATCGGCGGAAGCAATTTCGTTTACTGAATTTTTCTTTAGCCGGGTAAGCTCTTCCTTCACTTTAGAAAGAAGGTCTCCCTTTTGAATTAAGTGCATACTGGTTGAAGCCAGTTCAGTATTTTTATTCAATAATTNNCGGTGCATATACTGTAAATGCTTTTGCTGTTCCTCATGTTTCTGTCTTTGCCTTGCAAACATTTGCTTCAATTTCATGAAAAAGAGATAGTTAAATGAAATAAATAATATTACATACACTATATAAGCAGTGTAAGTTTTGTACCATGGAGGCAATACATCCACCACATAACTGGTAACTTCAGACTCTCCACCTAAATTATTCTTAGCCCTTACCATAAAAGTGTAAGTTCCGCCAGGCAGGTTTGTGTAATCTTTTTCCGTTTTTTTTGTCCATGCAGACCATTTATCATCGAAGCCCCTTAATAAATAACTATAAAGAACACTATTTTGATGCTCATAAAGCGGTGACGAAAATTCAAAATGTAAAGAATTCCATCTGTTTCCGATTTTTGGAGTTGTTTCCTTTGTTTGAGCAAGGATTTCATTTACCTGGCCATAGTATCCTCCGAAAAATAAACTATCCGATTTCCCAAAAGCTTTTACACTTGTAACCTCTACCTTTAAAGTGTCGCTATATTTTCTTTTATAATTTTCATAATTGATATGATAAAATCCTTTTTCCGCTCCTACAAAAACATTCTCATTATTATAAGGATAGATGTATTCGAAACCAGCAACCATCTTTCCATCTAATTCAGGGAAATAAAGTATTTTAGGCTTCCCGGAGGAATAATCGACGACTCCAAGATCTTTATTTTCTATAAACCAGATATTTCCGGAGGAGTCTTCTTTTAAAAAGCGAATATTTTTTTCGCCAAAAGTGCTTTTAAAATAATTGCTAAGCTGAAACTTATCAGAAGTGGGGTTGTACTCATAAATTCCCTTTTCAGTTGCAACTACCACCCTGTTTTTTATTTTGAATAAATGATTATCATAGGAAGAAGGCAATCCGTTATTATCATTATACAATTTAGACTTGGGGTCATTTAGATTGTTGATATCAATTTTAAACACGCCCCCATATGGATGGGCCACCCAAATCGTTTTGTTGTTATCTATCGCAATAAACTGGGAAAATTCATTAAAGCCCGGAAGGTATTCTTCTGAAATAAAATGATCATCGTTATATTTCAAAATATCTAGACCCCTGGAAGTGCCGCCAATTAAAAGTGATGAGGGAATAATATTATAATAAGGAAGGAAATTAAAGAAGGCACCGGCGTTGTTGACAGGAATCGCTTTGCCATCAATAATCTGGAAGGCGCCATCATGATGACCTAATAATAACTGGCCATTCACCTCAGAAAGCCCAAAGGCAGATCCACTAGTATGAGGCACAGGTTCAAAATTCCCATTGATAAAACTAAGGTCTTTTTCGTCATTTACAGGCACCCTGTAAAGCCCGTTTGAGGTTCCAATATAGAGTGAGTTTTGATAAACAATTGAAGTATATCCTTCTCCTTCGTTCAACCTCTCGGGATAAATATGTTTTATTTCATTATTGAATGCTATATAATCAATACCATTATCTAATCCAAGCCAGAGATTTTTATGACTGTCAACAAAAAGATACAGGATATTATTGATCTGCAACCCTTCCTTCCTTGACAGATTTTGAACTATCCGGCCATCTTTACTGACAATATAACATCCCTGAAGATTAGTACCTATTGCCAGCCAGTCTTTAGTAATAGGTATGGCAGTCAGAATTCGCTGATCTGTAAAAGGATTCAAATTTTTGAATTCAAATTTTGATACTTTATCTCCTGAAAGGATATAAAAACCGGTATTAATTGTTGCAATAAAAGTACTGTCATTTCCAAAAGGGAAAACAGCGGAGACAATGAAGCCCCCAGGAAATAGATCTTTCTGAAGCAACGGATCCCATAAGCCATTTTTATACTCAAGCAAACCCATTCTTGAATCCTGTGCTATAAGCCTGCGATCGCTCTTGCCCATAAATTGCCAGTCACTGGCAGCCGGGTAAACGTTGATAACGTTGTTGCTTAGCTGAAAAATATATTCCCGTGACCTGAAAAAGACATCATTCCCAAAAGCAACAGTTTCCCATATGTCACTGAAAGTCTTAACTTTTTCAGGTAGCAGTGAGGTAAGAGAAGTGAAAAACAATTTTCCATTTCTGCAGGGAGAGAAATAACCAAAATCAGCCTGGCTTCCTACATAGATTCGATTATCGCTTCCTATAGCCACAGACCTGACCACTGTTTTATGAGGTAAAGGATATAATTTCCAGTTGGCGCCATCGAAAGTGAGCAGGCCTTCATAATTTGCGAAGTACATTATTCCATTCCTGTCCTGAACAATACTTCTATTTTGAGTTCCTGCGTTATAAATGCTTTTTGTATAATTAAGGATATCCGGTATGCCAATTGGGTTTTGGCCGAAAGTTTCAGATACCGAAAAAACAATCGCTATCAAAAGAAAATACTTTCTCATTAATCAAGTCTTTATATGAAAATAAGAAAATTTAACCAATCTAGACCCGAAATAACGGCTGATGTAGTAAAGTAGTAGTGAATAGCACATTATTAATGTTTTATCAAGCTTTGGTGTAGTCTTGATGTAGCGATCATTTATAAGTTGAAGCCATATATTAGATAGTTTTACATCTCTTCAATAAAGTAAAATTGATTATTAAATACCGATTGCATTCTTCACTTACAATTAAAAACTATACAATGAAAAAAATTAACTCCGGATTACTGTTACTTTTTAGTGCGCTTTTCCTTATTAGTAATGCTGCATCTTCTCAAAATAAGGTTGGAATATTTGACGGGCATGGAGATATAGGCACAAATGTAAAACCCGGATCAGCTATTTATATACCTGCTGCCCAACAATATATAATATCAGGTGCGGGCTATAATGTCTGGTTCGATCATGATGAATTTCAATATGCATGGAAAAAAATGAAGGGTGATTTTATTTTATATACCCGCGCCGAATTTCTTGGCCCCTGGGTCAATTACCACCGCAAAGTAGGTTGGATGGTTCGTAAAAGCCTTGATGGTAATTCTGCTCAGGTAAATGCTGTAGAGCATGGTGACGGACTTACCTCATTACAATGGCGTCCAACTACAGGAGCACAGACGGAAGAGCACAGGCTCAAGATGAAATATACCAACATTATACAATTAGAAAGAAAAGGAAACATGTATATCATGAGGGCAGCAGTTTATGGTGATACTTTTGAAACAGACACACTTAAAAATATTGATCTGGGCGATGAAGTATATGTCGGCCTTTTTGTCGGATCTCATAATTCAGATGTTGTTGAAACCGGTGTTTTCAGTAATGTAAGAATCACGGTTCCGTATATTGGAATAGCCAATCAAACCACTCCCATGACGTTGGGCAGTAACCTCGAAATACTGGACGTTGCATCCGGGAAACGGGAAATCATTTATAAAGTTCCTTATTCAATTCAGGCGCCCAACTGGACACCCGATGGAAAGAGCCTGATCTTTAATGATGGCAATGGCATCATGTATCGCTTTGACCTGGAATCAAAAACTGTTGCTGCTATCAATACCGGTGGAATAGTGCATAACAACAATGACCATGTGCTATCATTTGATGGAAAGATGCTGGGGTTAAGTAATTTTGAAAAGGATCTGGGTGGTTCTATAATTTATACGGTAGCCCAAGGCGGCGGATACCCCACGCAGATAACTCCTAAAGGACCTTCTTACCTTCATGGATGGTCGCCTGATGGCAAGGATCTTGTTTTTTGTGGAGAACGCAACGGGGAATTTGATGTATACAAAGTGCCTGCAGAAGGTGGAAAAGAAATACGCCTTACCGATGCAAAAGGATTGGATGATGGCCCAGAGTATACCCCCGATGGAAATTATATTTACTTCAATTCGGTTCGTTCGGGCCTGATGCAGATCTGGCGTATGAAACCAGATGGCAGCAATCAGGAACAGATTACTAATGACGGCTACGACAATTGGTTTGCTCATATATCACCGGATGGCAAATGGTTTGATTATATCACTTTCCTGCCTGAAGAAACGTCGGCGGGTATACATCCTCCTTACAAACATGTTTATATTCGCTTACTGCCTTTAGATGGGAAAGGAACTCCTAAGGTCCTGGCTTATGTTTACGGAGGTCAAGGTTCTATGAATACCCCTAACTGGTAGCCGGATGGTAAAAGAATTGCTTTCATAAGTAATTCGGATATGGGTGGTAACTGATAGATTTCCCATCGCAACTGCGACCGGTAAGATTCATGACCTGGTTGCAGTTGCAATTATTCAACCTTATAAAAAAATTGGGTATAAGTTCATTAATAACTAGTAAATTATGAGACGTAGCTGCTTAAAATAATGCAATGATTTTTATGGCAATAATTACAAATGAGTAAAATAATAAATGTTGGCCTGGTAGGATTTGGAATTGGAGGGCAGGTTTTCCATGCACCGGTATTAACTTCAGTAAAGGATCTTAAATTATGCAAGATCCGGGCTACCAATCCTAATCACATAACGCTGGCAAAAGAAAGATACCCTGCAGCTGAAGTGGTTGCAAGTACTGAAGAAATTATTAATGATGCTGCTATCGACCTTGTTGTAATTACCACCCCTAATTTATTGCACCTGCCAATTGCACGCAAGGCTCTTGAGGCGGGAAAGCATGTTGTTATTGATAAACCATTTACTATTAAAAGTAATGAGGCAGATGAATTAATTGAACTGGCTGCCAAAAATAAAAGAGTACTATCTGTATTCCATAGCAGAAGATCCGACAGCGATTTCAGGACCGTTCAGAAAATTATAGAGAGCGGCCTTCTTGGTGAAATTGCAGAATTTGAGAGCCGTTATGACAGGTTCCGTAATTTTCTTAAAACTAATGCGTGGCGTGAGGAAAATATTCCGGGGTCAGGTCTCTTGTACGATCTGGGTGCTCACCTGATTGATCAGGTAATAACACTATTTGGATTACCGGATACTATTACTGCAGATATCCGGATGCAGCGTTCAGGCGCAAATGTCGATGACAATTTTGAGCTGATACTTCATTATTCAAAATTAAAAGTGTCGCTGAAATCCGGAATGCTTGTACGGGAACCTTTGCAACGATTTATAATCCTGGGAACTGAAGGAAGCTTTGTAAAAAAAGGGCTTGACGTTCAGGAGGAAGCGCTGAAAGCAGGAGCAAAACCATCGTTAACACCAAGATGGGGAATTGAACCTGAAGAAATATGGGGCAAAATCAATTCAACCATCAATGGTATTCATATAAGAGGTACTGTAGAAAGTGAGAGAGGAAATTACGTGGATTNNCACCTGAAGAAGCCAGAAACGTGATTCGGATTATAGAATTGGCGATCCTGAGTAACCAGGAAAAAAGAACGATTGACTTTACCCGGGTTTAAACCAATTCTGCTTACGGCATTTTGGAAAGCCACCCAGGTCAGCATAAAACAAACTATTTCAGTCTTAATTTCAAACTAAAATAATAATGAAATTATTTTGCTCCTTTCTTATAGCAGCCTTTTTTATGCCAACTTGTTTACCGGCACAAAGCGGCACGATAAAACAAGTTA
>PKYU01000476.1 GCA_003132765.1 Chitinophagaceae bacterium
CCGGACACCGTGTTGCAGAAAGGTTATAGCCGTTGCAGTGGATATATATGGAGGGTTAGGTTTGCGATTCAAAAATGTGATATATAACGACAGAAAATTTCCAGGCGATAATTGGAAATTCGGGTTATTTGATTTTATAGGCGCCTCCTATATGAAAAATCGCGAGGGAAATTATTCCACAATAACGGTTCCGTTTAATATCCGGTTAGGCTGGACTTTCTGAAAACATAATGGTCAGTATTTATTGCTCTTTCCACCACTTCCGGATATTAAGTTCATCTAAGAACTTCCGCTGCTGATCAAATTTTATTCAATTTAGAAAGGTTTTTCAGAGGGGGCAAAAAATAATTTGGCATCATTAAGATTAAGCTCACTTTATCTAATCGATGACCTCCAATTGGACGATAAGCGCATTCTTTCCATAAGAAAGGATGGCGCATATGAAATATTAAAGAAATGACCAGGCCTTGCTTTCTTTTGCTAAAGCGAATAGATTTGTAAAATCAGGATAGCTTTTTTCTGAAATTTTTATTATGAAAATAGGTTTACGGTGTGTAGAATTCAAATCATTACAGCATTATCTGTGTAACGTTCAGGATTTAACGAACTCCTTGAAGGCATTGTGGTTTTATTACTTTCTAATTCAGCTTTTTTAGCCATTGCTTCTNNTATTTCCATTCAAATTAATCTCATCCTGGTTATCTATTGAGAAGGGCAAATAACTCTGTCCAACATTTCCAGTCCATTCATCGGCATAATTTACAGGTTCATAAAAATATAATTCGCCGTTGGGGTGAAAGTTCTTTTTTGTAAATATTAAAGTTCCATTTTGGATATAGAATCGTAATTGTCGCTTTTCCGTGTCGAAGTAATCATCTCTTGCGATTTCAGTTACTTTCCCTACACCATTGATCAACCATTCATCTTTGTTTTTAAAAAATGTTTCAGGAATTTGTAGCGTTTCAAAATTACCGGGATCTAAGATTACCGTAAAGTCATCTATTTGTCTATTGCCCCATCTGTTTGCAGCTGTAAGTATATATTCGAAATCGTAGATGCTTGCAACTGATGATGACAGCTCAAACCGATAGGTGTGTTTTATGACATTTAATCCCTTCTTAAATTTTGCTTTAAAATAATATACATAATAGAAAGTTGATGCATCCACATCCTTCATAGAACTTATCGCCTCTTTCAATGTTATGCTGCTTATAAATCCGTTCTTAGCATAAATGGAATCACTCACATAAGCGATCTTATAGCCAAGCGTTTGGCCATTCATGTTCACAGTAAAATTGTTCATGTAAGGATGCTGCCCGTTCACCGGTGTTCGATCCACATCGCCTTCTGGTGAGAAGGCTTCAAAACCAACAATGATTTCTTTTTCATTTTGGGGATTGAAAAATTCATAGTTCACAGAAATATCTACATAATCTTTATCAACCCTTTTAATGGTAAGTATTTCCTTCCTCACAGACACCTCCGTTTCCTGAATGGGAATGAGTTGATTTCCTGAACCTCTGAAACTTCCGTCGTTGGCAAATAGCATCTGCCAGAATGAAATCCAAAATAAAAACATCAAAACGGATTTTGCCATCTCAGATTCATTTTATATAAATTTAACACTTTTCCGCTTGCCACACAATTAGAAAGGTGGACAGAAAATAGGGAGTATAATAGAGGAACTGGTGCGGCAGAATTAAGTGTGTCTTTTTGCGCCAGGCTGCAGCCTTTAATCCTAAATTTCGGATTGCAGAACGATAAGAATTCGGATAGACTTGCTGAAGATTTTTTTGACAAAAATTGTACTTCCTAATCCAATTCATCTAAAGGAATATGAAAAGCAGGGAGAAGAACAAAGAAAGTATTATTTGGAGGAACAATAAAATTAGTTGATGGCAAATGGGTAAAACAATGAAAAAAATAATAATATTTCTGATTGGTAGTATGTTCTTTTATCGTTGCAATAACTATTTACAGCCTACTCCCGAAAAATACAAATATACAGCCCTTCCAAAATCAAAAGATCAATACAAAACTGACAGTATGGTTCTGATACATTTATTAGATATTATGCTATCAAAGAATATCAATCCTTTTAGTCCATCATCAGCTTATAATAAAAAATTTACAACTATCTACATAGATTCAATTTTGTATAGCCCTGAAAAAAATGGAATTGTCATTTTTATTATTACAAAAACGAACAAGAATAAACAGGAAAATTTTCGAGATTCCCGTATCGAATATTTGTTTGATGCTAATTACTTATATGCAAAGAGGGATACACTTCGAAATGGTTTTAAACTATATGGTTATAGTTCAATTAGATTTGTAAATTTTATTTCATTTAAGGAAGCTGAGAACGCTTTATTAGAGTATTGTTTTGGGCGCAGAGCAACAGATCATCATTTTAGTAAAGATGAACCTTTTTATAATATGGATGATATCAGATTTTGGAATGGAAAGCAATTTAGAAATCTATAACAATACTTCCTTCATTAAGTGGTAAATGTTTATCGCCTTTTTTTAGTCCAAGCATTTAGAAAAGTTGCCCTACAACCTCTGCGTTCATTCTGCAACACGGTGTCCGGATATCCGGCATAGTAAGATATAGGCCGTTTATTAAATTCAATTAGTTTTTTGAGCCTTCGAATTTTTGTTTACTTTTTTTAGAAAACCGAGAAACTGATCGTTTAAAAACTACCCAAGCAACATTTCATTTTTTGATTTTCAAATATTCTTGTTTGTTTTGCAATGCAAAGTAGATCATTCTGTATCTCTCTGTTATATCTTTTACCTTGATGTACCCTTATTGGAGTTAGGCCATTCAAGACAGCATAGGGACGGTTATTAAAATCTAATACCGCTTTTTCAACATATTCATCCAGCTTGGAATAGTCCCTTTCTTAAAATAGCAAATATTGAAAATCATATAGTACTGCTTTCAATTTTACAAACCTTTAAATACAGAGACGTCAATTTCTTTGAATTCTTAAAATCAGGCGAACCTAGCATTTCTAAATTTTCTCAAAAAGGAAAAATGTAATCTTCAGATTTTTGTAATTAATAAAAAATCAGGTTTCATCATTAACGAGGAGAGACCTTACCGAGAAGTATTTTATAATTATTATATATTATGATAACATTGTAAAAATCAAAAACCCGGTTTCATCATCCCATGAGGGAGAGAGGATTTACCGGGTGTCGCATTGCAAATATACGCCTTTAAACTACATTTGCAACAACTTTTTTAAGGACCATAGATGAACATTAACGACTTAGAAAAGCTGATTTCAGCAAAAAGGCTTAGCACTTATTACAACCTGTTTCCGACGGACAAGGAAAAAGCTATTGAGTATTATAGGCTTAATACACAAATTTCAGAATCACTTTACCCATTGCTTTCTAATCTGGAAATAGCTTTGAGAAATTCTATACACAACTCCTTTACCATACATTATAAATCAGCAGATTGGTTTTCAAAGTTTAAACAACCCGAATTATTTGACCAGGTTAATGTTGCCAAAAGAAAAATACTTACAGGACACAATCCGATGACAGCAGACAAGGTAGTTGCAGAATTGACCTTGGGCTTTTGGACTGCTCTTTTCAATAAGCAGTATGCAAAAGATTTTTGGAAACCTTTAATGTATGCTTTCCCACTGCTGGACACACCCAACAAACGTAGGGACAAAATTTCTTACAAGCTCAATCACATCCGTAAATTCAGAAACCGCATTTTTCATTACGAACCCATTTGTAATGACCTTGCCGCATTGGCTTCAAACCACAATAACATTTTAGAAATTCTCAATTGGATAAATGCCGACATTGTCAGCTGGACAAAACAAATTGACCGTTTTGACAATCTCTATAAACAGGCAGTTGCTCTCCGTACGGCGACCTAACCCAACACCCAATTAGCTGATGAACAAAAATATTTGGCCCAAATTTTCGATTTTTCCTCCGGTTTTTAAAATTCGGAAGTCAAGTGCGAGTACTTTTATCTTGGCAATGTGACTGGAAGCTGAGTAGGATTAAAAGGAAATGAGAGAGTAGTTTGCATCAAATTATTTATGAATTTTCATCCCCGGACTTTTATGGGAATTTTGCACTTCCATTATTAATTCCTGCTGCCTCACGTCTCTCCAATTATCAATGAATTGCCTGCCTAAAGAAAACAGGAAATATGCCAGTAGAAACATAAACATCCAGAACAGTATCCTGCCAAAAACAAGCTTGTAATAAGGCCCGGGATTGTATTCCGGGAACAGTAATATTTGCCTTTTAAGTATAATTTCTTTAGGCTGTTCTTTAATGAGTTTTTCAATCGACTCCAGATAAGATTCTATTTCATAAACCATAATGCTTGTGTCATCAGTTCTCATACTAATAGAGACAAGCTTTTCTTCAATTAATGGGACCTTATTTTTCAGGTCATCATCATAGGTTTCACTTTGCATGATTTCCTCCTGAATAGTTTTGATTTCATAAAGGATTTCCATTAGTACCGGTTTAATTATTTCCTCATCCATATTGCTTTATTTTTTAATGTAGACTATACCCATTTTTCTTTCTTTTTTTGGGGAGTAGTGCAGGTGGTAAATCTTGAGTTATTTTTTCGGGCTTCGACAGATTATTTAAATCTGGGTATATATCTTTTCCCTGCTTGGAAGAAAGGGATATATCTCTATTTTTCTCGGGGTATAGTTGCATTCTTTCATCACGGCTATCTGGAAGATTTTTGCTTAACAAGCCCCTCTTTTTTTCGGTTCTTAAATCCATAATAAATTTTTTTGCGAGGGCCTGCTCAATAGTCTGTAGCGAAAAATCTATCTTGCTTCCCTTTACTTTTACATTTTTGGTATCGACAAAAGAAATGCCTCTTCCCTTTATAATTTGGTATCCTTCTGCCTCCAACAATGCCTTGAATTCTGTAAAATTGCTAGATTGATTCAACGCCTCCTTAATACAGATCTTTAACTCCTCTTTTCGGGAATCTGACCGGGGCATTGATTGCATTTCTTTTGATAAAAATCTCCGGGGACTGAGTACTTGCTGTAACCCATATAAAAGCTCAGTTTTGCGACAAAAATCAGCCATCCTTTTATAGTTATTGCTGTCGCTTACTGTCTTTTTATCAAAGCCCACCCGGTTAGCTATAATATGAAAATGCTGGTGGCCGGTATCTTTATGGGTGGTGGCTAAAAACTGGTTATTTTCAAAACCAAAATCCATGGCATATTGCCCGGCTATTTCCATCAACTTACCAGACTGCAAATTTTCACCCGGCGCCCGGCTTAAGGTTATGTGTAAAACCGGTTTGGACAGGCGGGAATTTAAGGCCCTCACCTCATTAAATTGCTCAATTAATTTTTTCTGGTCTCCGTAGCATTTATTGAATAATAGAACTTCCGCCCGATTTTCCATAACCTGTTCCTCATCCTGGTCTTTGGTTTTATCATTTAAACAATATGAAATACATCCCCTGAAAGATTTTCCTATAATTACTTTTCCGATCATTGGAGGAAATTTTTTATATCTTTTGCAAGTCGCTTTATTTGTTCAGATAGGTGATTTAATTCAGCCCTTTCCAGGGCATTTAATTCATCGAGGCTGTTACGTTTTTTAGCTACCTGGTTCATGTTTGCAGCCAGGTGATTTAGGGTAGCAGTAAAGAGTAAAATCTCTTTGGGAAGTACTTTCATTTTTCTGTCAACCTGTCCTTTGAGTCCAAGAGACCGGAGAAATTCAGAATTGGAAATACCGAAGTCTTTTGCTTTTTCCTCAATGATCTTTCTTTCATCAGGTGTACACATTACTGCCAGCTGGTGAATCCGGCAAACTGACTTCTTGGGCCTCCCCCTTTTTTTCTTACAACTTTTATTGTCTCACTCATCACTTAATGCAGTTCTTAATATTTATAAAATCTATTTCAATCCTAAATTCAGAACCTTCTTCCACGTCTCCGGACGCACTAGTGTTCAGCATTTTTTTTCTTTCATTAGCTGTTCATTTAAATCCTTACAGTCTGGGTAATGACTCGAAAGATCCTGGAACATGCTGGAGAGACTGAGCAATCTTTTGCTTGCACCCCTGCCGGCAGCGTCGTTATCCAGCAGGAGATAAACTCTCTGGTAACTACTGATGAGAGGAATTGCTTTTTGAACGAAGGAAAGTGAATTGAGGACAAGCCAATCTGTCGGTTCAGGGACAATTTTTTTCGTGGCTACTTCATGGCTCAGAAAATCGAACATGCCCTCAACAACAGCCAGGGCACTCTTGCCCCTATCAAAACTTGTATAATCTTTTGGCCGGATGCTGCTCTTAAAATTGCCCAGGCCTCTGAGCTCATAGCCCCCGGAATTATTCTTCAGACCCAGGACGGAATATTCATTTTCATTTATTAATATGTCAATTTCGTTTAGAAAAGCTTTTGCAAGCTCAAAAGTGATCGAGCGGCTTTCCAGATAATTTTTCAATTCGGTGCTACCTAGTTCCCTGATCGCCTTTATGGAAATCCTCGATTTTTCTTTTTTCAGCAGCCGATCATTTTTAATGGTTTGCTTGTGAAAAGAAAAAGTGTTCTGATATCCCTGACTCCTTATTTTTACAGGAATTCACTAACGCTGCAATTAAAAAGCAGGATACCTAAATCAATTAAATTACCTCCTTTGCCTATGCCATGATCATACCATGCATTCAATTTCCTGTTTACTTTAAAGGAGGGTGTATTTTCTGTACGGAGTGGCGAGTGGTACCAAAAATCGCTTCGGCTCACTTTTACTGGTTTAATATTGAGAGTTTCCAGATAGTCTACCGTATCTATTTT
>PKYU01000326.1 GCA_003132765.1 Chitinophagaceae bacterium
CAAAAAAAATAGGCTGGACGCCGGAACGAGCAATTGGCAAAACCATCGAGAAAAATGCAACCGGGCCGGTAGTAGGTGTGGTAAAGGATTTTAATTTCAGCAGCCTGCATGACCCTATTGGCCCGTTAGTAATATTCCTTGGGCGTGATTATTCAAGAGATTTTTTGATTCGCCTGAACGGGAATGATATGAAATCAACTTTAGGTCGTCTTGAAATAGCCTGGAAACAAAGATTATCTGACCGTCCTTTCAATTATCATTTTCTGGATGAAGATTACAATAAACTTTACCTGGCAGAGCAGCGCACTTCAGCTTTATTTAGCGTATCAGCTGGAATTGCCATATGCCTTGCATGTATGGGATTGTTTGGACTTGCTGCATTCACCACTGTTCAACGTACGAAAGAAATCGGCATCAGGAGAGTTTTAGGCGCCAATTTGGGAAGCATCACTTTGTTGGTAGCAGGTAGCTTTTTACAATTGGTAAGTATTGCCATACTTATAGCAATACCACTGGCATGGTGGGCAGCAAATACATGGCTCCGCAATTTTGCTTTCAGGATACCCGTGCAATTAAGCGTGTTTGTAATAACTGCTATGGTAACCATTGTGATTGCCTTGTTTACCGTTGGCTTCCACGTAGTGAAGGCGGCATTAATGAACCCGGTAAAGAGTTTGAGAACAGAATAAAAAACGTGAATGGTGAATTGTGAATAGATAAATCAGAAATCGATAAATCATATATCAGAAATTAAAACTTATGATAAAAAATTATTTCAAAATAGCCTGGAGAAGCCTTACCAAAAACAAAGTTTCTTCCTTTATTAATATTGGTGGCTTATCTATTGGCCTCGCAACTGCAATTATTATTATGCTGGTGATTGTAAATGAAGTGAGCTACGATAAATTCAATACCAATCTTTCAGATATACGTCTGCTCATGAGAAACCAGGACATGAATGGTGACATTATTACCGGAAAGCAAACTCCCGGCCCGCTGGCAGCCAGCGTACGGACCGAAATTCCGGAAGTAAAATATGCAGCCAGGGAAAGCCAGTCATCCAGTGAACTTTTGCGCATTGGAGATAAATCAATTTATTTAAATGGCATTTATGCTGATCCGGATTTTTTTAAGATCATGACCTTCCCTTCAGTTGAAGGAAATCCTATAGCTACCCTTAATGAACCTGGTTCCATAGTTATCACTGTAAGTACCGCAAAAAAATTATTTGGTGAAGAAGAGGCGATGGGTAAAATGATAGTGCAAAATAACCTTCATGCTTTAAAGGTTGGCGCGGTAATTCGTGATATTCCTGCAAACAGTATTAACAAATTTNNAATAACAGGATACTGACTTGGGTACAATTACAACCCAATACCAATGCTGTGGCACTTAATACCAAACTTGAAAAACTTTTTTTGCAAAAACAGGATGAAAAAAATATGCACTTATTTGCCTATCCTTTTGCTGACATGCGGCTATATGGAAATTTTAAAAACGGTAAACCCAATGGTGGTATTATTTATATAATCATGATGTTGAGTATGGTTGGTTTATTTGTATTGTTGATTGCCTGTGTCAATTTTATGAACCTTGCCACTGCCCGATCAGAACAAAGAGCAAAGGAAGTAGGCATAAGAAAAGTAATGGGGGCTTCAAGAAGGGCGATCATTTTTCAATTCATGAGTGAGGCAATACTCATGTCTTTCCTGGCACTCTTACTCGGAGTTTTTTTGTCTTACCTGGCAATACCGGGTTTTATGCAGATTTCAGGAAATCATTTTTCACCTGATTATTTTAATCAGAAGATTTGGGGTTTATTAATTGCTCTCGGTTTAATGACCGGGATAGTGGCTGGCAGCTACCCTTCCCTTTACCTGAGCAGGTTTCAGCCGGTTAAAGTGCTTAAGGGAATTATGATAAAAGGCAAAGGTGGAGGCATGCTGAGGAAAGGCCTGGTAACCTTCCAGTTCATTATTTCTATTTTTCTGATTATAACCACAATTGTTTTTTTTAAACAAATAGATCATATGGAACGGAGGCCATTGGGCTATAATTCTGACAATCTGATTGAAATACCGGCACGTGGCGATATGGCTAATAAATTCAGCATTGTAAAAAATGATTTACTTCAAATTCCGGGAGTAAAATTTGTTTCTGCAGGTAATGATGACCTCATTCGGTTTGGAGGAGCCTTCAACGGACTTGAATGGCCGGGTAAAACCGCAGACCAGGATTTCTATATTACTTCAACAAGCGTTCAATATGATTGGGTAAAAACTGCCGGGCTTACCTTAAAAGAAGGCCGTGATTTTAGTCCTGAATATGGAGCAGATTCTTTATCCTGCTTAATTAATGAGGCGGCTGCCCGCAGAATGGGTTTGAAGGAACCAATTGCAGGAACCAAATTAGGTAACAATACAGTTATTGGTGTGGTACAAGATTTTGTTTACAACAATGCATCTTCTGCTGTAGAGCCAATGATTGTATATCTTAATACGGGTAGCATGAGTCATTTTTTTGTGCGCATAGCCAATAATGACAGATGGAAAGATTGTGTAGCTCAAATAAAAGCAGCTGTAAAAAAAATCAATCCCAATATTCCATTTGATTTTCATTTTACGAAAGAAGAATACCAGTCAAATTTTAGTCAGATACGTTCCATAGGCCTTATGGCCAATATATTTGGCGGCATGGCCATTATCATTTCATGCCTTGGGCTCTTCGGCCTTTCAGCTTTTTTAGCAGAAAGGAGAAGCAAGGAATTGAGTATAAGAAAAGTATTGGGCGCCTCCTCACAAAGTATCTGGTTCGCTTTATCAAATGATTTTTTAAAACCGGTTTTTATTGCATTCATTATCTCGGCTCCTCTTTCTGGATTCATAATGGGAAAAGTTTTGTCAATGATGGATTATCACATACAATTAGCATGGTGGATGTTTGTGTTGGCAGGCGGGCTGGCTATTTTTATAGCCTTGATAACAGTAAGTTTCAATGGTGTAAAAGCTGCAATTGCAAACCCGATAAAAAGTTTAAGAACAGAATAAAAATAAAAATTATGATAAAAAACTTATTACTCGTTGCCCTGCGCAATTTCAGAAAAGATAAATGGTACAGCCTCTTANNCCTTCAGCCTTTTTTTGATATTTTATATAGCGGATGAATTAAGTTATGACCGCTATAATAAAAACGCTGACCACATCTACCGGATAAATACTTATATACAGGAACGAGATAAAAATACTGACTGGACCTTAACACAACTTCCGCTGGGCCCCACCATAAAGAGAGATTTTCCCGAGGTGGAAGAAATGACAAGGTTTATTCCCAGGGAAAGGACGGTATTCAAATATGGTGAAAAAAACTTTTTTGAAACAAAGATCTATTATGCTGATAGTACTGTCTTCAAAATCTTTACCTGTAATTTTCTCGAAGGCGATCCGGCCCACGCATTGTCAGAGCCAAATAGCATTGTAATATCGAAAACACTTGCCGACAAATATTTTGGAAAAAACAACCCTGCTGTAGGCAAAACCCTCAAGACAGTATATGATTTGTATAAGGTGACAGGCGTGATACAAGATGTACCGCAAAATGCTCATTTGCGCTATGATATGCTTATCTCTGCCTCTACCATATTAAAAGGTAGTCAGGACAACCAAAACAGTTGGGGCAACTTTAACAACTTTACCTATGTTTTACTGACGCCAGGGACCAACGTAGCCGCTTTTAATAAAAAATTAATTTCCACCTATATAAAATATGTAAAACCAATTTTTGATCAGTTCAATGTGAAGATGCGCTACGATGTGCAGAATATTACGTCTATCCACCTCCATTCCAACCTGCAAAATGAACCTGAAGAAGTAGGCAGCATGTCGTATATCCGGATATTTTCTGCGGTTGCTTTTTTCATGCTGTTGATTGCCTGCATCAATTATATGAACCTCACTACGGCAAAGTCTGCGCAAAGGGCAAAAGAAATTGGAATCCGAAAGGTGGCAGGTTCTACTAAAAAACAATTGGTACTACAGTTTCTTACGGAATCAATGTTTACGGCTTTCATAGCGGTTCTGTTAAGCGTGCTGCTCGTAATTCTGCTCTTACCGGTTTTCGATTCTATTTCCGGGAAGTCATTTACGATTCTTACTTTATTCAAGCCGTTTAATATCATGCTTCTTTTAGGCATTATTCTATTCACCGGCATAGTTGGTGGCAGTTACCCTGCTTTTTATCTTTCCTCTTTTAACCCGGTAGGTATTTTAAAAGGCGCTCTTTCGAAAGCATCTGGGAATGTAAACCTGCGCCGAACATTGGTTGTACTGCAGTTCTCCATTGCAATGACCATGCTGATTTGTACGTGGGTGGTTTATTCCCAGCTTTCCTTTTTACGGAAAAAGGACCTCGGCTTCAANNTGGACAATGAGTTTCGCAACCTGCCGGGCGTAAAGGATGTAGGTACCGGCAATGCATATCCCGGAAGCACCAACCTCAACCTGAATTTATTTATCGTTCAAACAAAGAACGGTAATGTGAATAAGGCCGTCAACTGTTATGCCATCGATGAAAACTTCCTGGGTACACTGGGAATACATTTGGTAAAAGGAAGAAATTTTTCAAGTCCTTCTGATACGCTCCACAGCATATTGGTAAATGAGGCCATGGTAAAACATTTTGGGTGGGATAACCCAATTGGAATGCGTGTTAAATTTCCAGGTGATACTTCCGGCAATTACCTGGAAGTAGTCGGCGTAATGAAAGATTTCAACCAGAAATCGTTGTATAATCCCATAGAACCTTTGCTCTTATTTTATGGGCCTAACGGTAATAATATACAATTGAAAATGAACCATGGTGAAATAAAAACTTCCATTTCCCGGGTGGCTGCCATCTGGAAAAAGTATTTCCCGGAATTACCCTTTGAGTACAAATTCCTGGATGATAATTTCAACTCTCAATATGCAGCCGACCAGAAGCGGGGCAAAATTTTTGCAGCCTTTTCTATACTCACGATCATTATAACATTTTTGGGCCTGCTGGGTCTTACCGCATTTACTACTCAGCAAAAACAAAAAGAAATAAGCATACGACGGGTGCTGGGTGCCAGTATAACTGAAGTGGTTACCCTGATCACCCGGAATTATTTATGGCTCGCCTTGATTGCCGCTGCNNCCGCCATTGCCTTTCCCGTGGCCTGGTATTTTATGAGCAATTGGCTGAATATATTTCCTTACAACACCGGCTTATCTTTTATTCCATTTATTTTATCAGCTATTGTAATTGTAATAACAGCTACTGCAACGGCTTCCATCTATTCGGCAAAAGCAGCTATGACAAAGCCGGCAACAATTTTAAAGACAGAATAAATATGATTTAGCATTCTTATCAGCATTGGGTTCCTTTACCTATTTATCACTTCTTCAATACATAGACCTTCCTGATAATATCAAGGCCGGGAAAGGAT
>PKYU01000353.1 GCA_003132765.1 Chitinophagaceae bacterium
CTGATGAGGTAAAAGGCGGATACGATCATAATTGGGTGTTGAATAAAAAGGGAGATTCATTACAATTGGCTGCTGAACTGGCAGATTCCATAAGCGGCAGGACAATGTATGTGTTTACAACCCAACCGGGGCTTCAATTTTATACTGGAAATTTCTTAGACGGAAAGTCTATAAACCGTGGAGGAAAGCCCANNAAATCTTCATACGGCACTTTGCCTCGAAACGCAGCATTTTCCTGATTCCCCAAATAAAACAAACTTTCCTTCAACAATTTTAAAACCCGGAGATACCTATCATGAAGTGACCATATATAAGGTATCCATAAGGTAATGATGGAAATAAAAGCATTTATTTTTGATTTGAATGGCACCATGATAGATGACATGCCCTATCATGCGAAGGCGTGGTATGATGTTTTGAACAATGATTTAAAAGCCGGTCTGACTATGGATGAGGTTAAAGCTCAGATGTATGGAAAAAATGAAGAGGTACTGGAAAGGTTTTTCGGTAAGGGTCATTTCTCATCTCATCAGATGAAGGAGTTGTCGGTAGAAAAAGAGAGAGNNATCAACATGCTTTTGCGCCTCATCTTAAATTGATAAAAGGGCTGGAACAATTTTTGGAAAAGACAAAAAAAGCAGGAATTGTAATGGGCATAGGCTCTGCAGCCATTACCTGGAATATAAATTTTGTGCTGGACAATCTGAATATTCGTCATTATTTCCTGGCAATAGTTAGCGCTGATGACGTTACAAAGAGTAAGCCTGATCCTGAAACTTTCACCCGGTGTGCTGCATTATTGGGAGTTCCCTCACAAAATTGCCTGGTTTTTGAAGATGCGCCAAAAGGAGTGGAAGCCGCTCAAAATGCCTGCATGTCATCTGTAGTTTTGACCACCATGCATCATAAAGATGAATNNAGCGGTTGAAAATAGTATAAATGATAAGGGCACTTTTAAGAAATGTGCTTACATTGTTATAAAATTCAGATTGCTTTAGATAATGGCGCAAGTATCTTATGTTATAGGAGTTGATTTTGGAACTGATTCAGTTCGTTCCGTAATATTGGATGCTTCCAATGGNNGGTTTTTCATTATCGCCGGTGGAAAGATGGTTTGTATTGTGACCCCGCTCAAAATCAATTCAGACAACATCCAATGGATTATATTGAAGGTCTCGAGGCTACTATCAAAGAGTGCCTGGCCAAAGCGGGCAAAACGGTTATTTTATCTATTAAGGCGATTTCCGTTGATACTACAGGGTCAACACCTGTTGCAGTAGATAAGTCGGGAACTCCTTTATCCTTACTTCCGGCATTTGAAAATAATCCGAATGCAATGTTTGTTTTATGGAAAGACCATACCTCAACCAGGGAAGCGGCAGAAATAAATGAACATGCGGCTAAGGCTTCTACAAATTACCTGAAATATGTCGGGGGTATTTATTCATCAGAATGGTTCTGGGCTAAATTGCTTCATATTCTTCGTGTAGACTCCTCAATGAGGACTGCCTGTCATTCCTGGGTAGAGCATTGCGACTGGATTCCTTTTTTGTTAACAGGAGGAACGGACGTAGGTCAAATGAAGAGAGGTGTGTGCGCAGCCGGACACAAATCTTTGTGGGCGGAAAAATTTGGCGGACTGCCTCCCAATGATTTCTTCAATTCGCTCGATCCTTTATTGAATAATTTTACATCAAGATTATTTAAGCAAACTTTTACTGCCGATAAACCCGCAGGACATTTGTCTGCCGAATGGGCTGAACGATTGGGGTTGTCGGCAAATATTATTATCGGCGTTGGTGCTTTTGATGCCCATATGGGTGCAGTCGGGGGACAGATTGAACCTTATTATTTGAGCAAAGTGATGGGTACCTCTACCTGTGATATGCTGGTTGCGCCACTTAATGAAGTAAAGAATATATTGGTAAAAGGAATCTGCGGGCAGGTACCCGGATCCGTTATACCTGGGATGATGGGTATGGAAGCTGGCCAATCGGCATTTGGAGATACCTATGCATGGTTTAAAAATATTCTATCATGGCCATTAATTAACCTGATTCCGGGTTCTTCAATTATTGATCCGGCTACAGCTCAAAATTTAATTAATGAGGTTAGTAATAAAATAATTACTCAACTTTCAGCTGAAGCAGAAAAAACAAACCTGGATGAAGATGATGAATTGTCTATAGACTGGCTTAATGGTAGAAGAACTCCTGACGCCAATCAAACGCTGAAGGCTGCTATAAATGGATTAAATTTAGGAACTGATGCACCGCGTATTTTTAAAGCTTTGGTGGAGGGTACTTGTTTTGGTGCGAAAGCAATAGGTGACAGGTTCAATGAACAGGGAGTGCCGGTCAAGGGTTTGATAGGGATCGGCGGAGTGCCTAAAAAGTCTCCTTACATTATGCAAACTATGGCTGTTGTGATGAATATGCCCATTCGGATTCACAGATCTGAACAAACTTGCGCTGCAGGCGCAGCAATGTTTGCAGCAACTGCTGGAGGTATTTATAACAGGGTGGAAGAAGCCATGAATGCAATGGGACAAGGATTTGAAAAAGAATACTATCCCCGGAAAGAGAGGTCAGAAATTTATAAAAGGAGATTTTTGAAATATGAGAAGCTGGGGGAATTTATAGAAAAACAAGAAATAAATTAAACAATCGTGGTACATTCAAAATACGAACAAATCCAGCAGGAAGCCTTTGAGGCGAATATGCTTTTGCAGAAGTCAGGGTTGGTAATTGCTACATTTGGCAATGCAAGCGCAGCAGATAGGAGATTGGAGGTGTTTGCCATCAAACCAAGCGGTGTTCCTTATGAAGAGCTCTCTCCTGATAAAATGGTGATCGTTGATTTTGATGCAAAGATAGTTCACGGAAAATTGCGCCCTTCTTCAGACACGTTGACTCATGCGGTTTTATATAAACACTGGGATAAGATTAGCGGTATAGCACACACGCATTCTATGTATGCAACACGTNNTCACGGTTGATGTCCCATGTGCTCCTCCAATGAGTGATGAAATGATCAAAGGTAAATATGAATATGAAACCGGATTCCAGATCATAAATTGTTTTAAAGATAAAGGATTGAATTACGAAGAAGTGGAAATGATTTTGGTAGGAAATCATGCGCCGTTTACCTGGGGCAACAGTGCTGCCAAAGCAGTTTATAACAGTACAATCCTGGAATATATTGCCCAAATTGCCTGGTTAACAGAATCGATCAATTCAAATGCACAACGATTAAAAGATGCCTTGATAAAAAAGCACTTTGAACGCAAACACGGAGCTGATAGTTATTATGGTCAATAGGATTTCCCACGAAGTCACAAAGGGCACAAAGAAAATTTCTTTTCGGTCTTTGTGGGATAATCTTCATTATTACGGATTTGAAAGCAGTAAAATTATTTATAAGAAAATCAATTTACAATGAAGGAGTTTAAAAAATTAGAAGTTTGGTTTGCCACCGGCAGTCAACTTTTGTATGGAGAAGAGACATTAAATACAGTTGCCCAACATTCCCTNNTCGCACCATTACTAAATCATTTAATGATTCAAAAGACATTCCTATAAATATCAGGTTTAAGCCAACGGTAAAAACACCGGAAGAGATATATGCTTTATGCATGGAAGCCAATACTAATGAAAATTGCATAGGAATTATTGCCTGGATGCATACTTTTTCTCCTGCAAAAATGTGGATAGGCGGGCTGAAAATTTTACAAAAACCATTGTGCCATTTGCATACGCAGTTCAATCGTGATATCCCCTGGAACGATATTGACATGGATTTTATGAACCTAAATCAAAGCGCTCATGGTGACCGGGAATTTGGATACATTATGACCCGTATGCGCACACGAAGAAAAATTATTGTTGGACATTGGCAGGATAAAGATGTATTGGATAAAATAAATACATGGTCCAGAGCCGCCGCCGCATGGCACGACTGGCAAGGTGCAAAATTTGTTCGCTTTGGTGATAATATGCGCCAGGTGGCAGTTACAGAAGGCGATAAAGTAGAAGCGCAATTACAATTTGGCTATTCAGTAAATACTCATGGCGTTGGCGATCTGGGAAAAGTAATTAATGGAGTAAGCGACAGGAGTGTGGAAAATATATGCCTGGAATACAATGAGCAATATTCAATGGCAAAAAGCCTGAGGAAAGGTGGAGAAAAGTTTGCTTCACTAAAAGAGGCTGCTAAGATTGAGATTGGATTAAAAAGATTCTTGAAGGAAGGAAATTACAAAGGCTTTACAGATACATTTGAAGACNNCCAATTACCGGGGATAGCGGCTCAGCGCCTTATGGCAGAGGGTTATGGTTTTGGTGCTGAAGGAGATTGGAAAACGGCCGCATTGGTTCGTGCGATGAAAGTAATGGCAACCGGTTTGAAGGGAGGAAATTCTTTTATGGAAGATTATACATACGATTTTAGCCCGGATAATAAGATGGTATTGGGTTCGCATATGCTTGAAATTTGTCCGTCTATTGCAAAGGGAAAACCTTCCTGTGAAATTCATCCGCTGAGTATTGGTGGCAAGGCAGACCCGGTCCGGTTAGTGTTTAACGTTAATGGCGGCGCTGCACTGAATGCGTCGATAATTGATATGGGCAATCGTTTTCGTTTGCTCGTAAATGAAGTAGAAGCTGTGGCGCCAGATTATGATTTACCGAAACTTCCTGTAGCAAGAGTATTATGGAAACCGCTGCCGGATATGGTTACCGGTTGCGGGGCATGGATCATGGCCGGAGGAGCTCATCATACTTGTTATAGTCAGAATTTAACTTCGGAGCACCTTGAAGATTTAGCTGATATGGCGCGTATTGAAACGGTTTTTATTGATAAAGAGACAAAGCTCAGAGAGCTTAAAAATCAACTGCGTTGGAATGAAATGTATTACCAGTTGAATAAAAATTGAACAAACTTTAAAACGGATTAATTCGATAGATTTACTTTTTGCTAAAACTTACTTTTAATTTTCTTTTATAAAATATTTGGATAAAAAATAAAACGATTGCTTATGAACCGGAATTTTGCATTGACTGATTATGCCATTTTTATTATCTATTTTATTATTGTAGCCGGCTACGGGTATTACATATATAATAAGCGCAANNACCCTTACCTGGTGGGCAATTGGAGCCTCCCTGATCGCATCCAATATTTCTGCGGAACAATTTATCGGGATGAGTGGCGAAGGTTTTTTCCTCGGCATCGCAGTGGCTGCTTACGAATGGATCGCCGCCGTGGCATTGATCATAGTTGCCGTTTGGTTTATACCAGTATATCTGAAGAACCGGATTTATACAATGCCCCAGTTTTTAAAAACCAGGTATAATGAATCTGTGGCTTTGATCATGGCTATCTTTTGGTTGTTCTTATATGTATTCGTGAACCTTACTTCCATTTTGTATTTGGGAGCTGTTGCTATTAACGGGATTACTGGCGGAGGATATCTTCATGTGATCATGATCGGGTTGGCAATCTTTGCCTTGATCATTTCATTGGGAGGTATGAAGGTAATTGGGTATACTGATGTAATTCAGGTAGCCGTCTTAATAATCGGCGGATTGGTTACTACTTATATTGCCTTAACAGTTGTTGGTGAAAAATTTGGTGTTGGAAGTAGTGCTATCGAGGGGTTTAAAGTGCTTATGCATCAGGCTCCTGAACATTTTAAAATGATCATCCCCAGGCCCACATCAGCTTCCACTCAAAGTGAAGTGGATAAATATCTTACTTTTCCCGGTATCGCTTCCTACCTGGCTGGGATATGGATCATCAATCTTAATTATTGGGGATGTAACCAATATATTACACAAAGGGCGTTGGGCGCAGATTTGCAAACAGCACGAACCGGTATTTTATTTGCAGGGTTTCTGAAATTATTAATGCCGCTTATTGTTATGCTACCGGGTATTGCCGCTTTCGTTTTATATTCAAAAGGTTATTTNNGGTTGGTGGCAAGGATGGCGCTTATTCTGCAGTGCTGGAATTTTTGCCTACCGGACTGAAAGGATTATCTGTTGCTGCTTTAACTGCTGCTATTGTTGCTTCCCTTGCCGGCAAGGTAAATAGTATATCCACTATTTATACGCTTGACATTCATAAAAAATATATTGGTAAAGAAGCTGATGAAAAAAGGCAGGTAATCGTTGGAAGGGTAACAGTTTTTGTTGCCATGATACTCGCGGTTCTGTTTACATGGAATGATTTGCTTGGAATTGGTGGTGTGGGTGGTTTCACCTATATACAAAAATATACCGGGTTTATAAGCCCGGGTGTATTCGCCATGTTCTTCCTTGGTATGTTTTGGAAGAGAACCACAGGGCTTGCAGCAATAGTAGGGGTAATAGCAGGATTTCTGTTATCCATTTTCTTTAATGAACTTGCGCCGCAGTGGCTGGGTCATGAAAATTTTCTTTATACAGCATACTCTAATGGCAAAGGTGGATTCGAAATTCCATTTCATATTTTNNGTTACTATGTTGTTGATGATAGGTATTAGTCTATGGGGACCAAAAATCAATCCCAAGGCATTTGAGTTGGATAAGAGTATGTTTAAACTAAGGCCGCAAACGCTTCTGTTGATTATACTGGTATTGTTGTTAATATCTGCCTTGTATGTGAAGTTTTGGTAATAATGGTAATCAATATCTGTCAAAAAAATCAATATCATTTTTATGGACAAAAAGCAACAGACACTCGACCAGTTAATTCACCAAGGTATCCTTCCACTTTATTTTCATCCTGATCCGGAAGTGAGTGTGCAGGTATTGAGAGCTTTGTACAGAGCTGGTTTCCGAATGGTAGAATATACCAACCGGGGTAAAGATGCGTTAGATAATTTTTTAAAAATGCGGAAAATAGCTGACGAAGAATTACCCGGATTGCACTTGGGCGCAGGCACTATCAGGAATAAAATAGAAGCAACGGAATATATTAATGAAGGAGCAGATTTTTTAGTTTCTCCGGGATTGTCAACATCAGTTGCTGACTTAGCCGATAAGAATAATTTGCTGTGGATTCCTGGCTGTTTTACTGCATCAGAAATTATGCAGGCAGATGATCTAGGTGCAAGGTTAGTGAAGCTTTTTCCTGGAAATTTATTGGGGCCTTCCTTTATCAGCTCTATAAAAGAAATATTTCCTAACCTTTTATTCATGCCGACTGGGGGAGTGGAAACAAATAAGGAAAACTTACAAAATTGGTTTACGAGTGGAGCAAGTGTTGTAGGGATGGGGAGTAAATTGATCAGTAAAAGTTTATTAGATGCGAAAGATTATGATGGTATTGAAACTCTGGCGCGACAAACAATACAGATGATTCAGGAAATAAGGAATCAGTGAATACACAGAGTTATCCGGTTAAATCACACCGGAGGATCAGTTGCATTAAATTTTCGCCAAATATTCCATGAGAAAATTACACATTCTTACCGGGTTTAATAAAAAAATAAAAAATTCCCCTATCAGTGGCCTCTTTGTCTGATGCTATACCGGACTAACTGAGGTTTCACTTTTTATTGGCGCCGAAAGAATATCCTATTAAAGATGTAATTGAAAAGATCGTTGAAAAATTTGCATAATTTCAGTTAACAATAAAAAACTGATATGTTGAAGAATTATTTTTTCATACCACTGTTATATAGTCGACCCTCAAAAAGTCGT
>PKYU01000562.1 GCA_003132765.1 Chitinophagaceae bacterium
AAGCTCACCGGCAAGTCCGATGCCTGCAACAAATCTTGCAATTGTATATTGGGGAACAGTTTGTACGAATCCGTTTGCAATGTTTGCAATTGAATAAAGTATTATGGATCCAAAAAGTACCCGCAATCTCCCTTTCTTATCCCCAACGACACCCCAGATAACCCCCCCTATTAAGAGACCCAGCATTTGAATACCAATGATCAGCTCACCCTTCTTATCAATTTCGGTTTCGCTGAGACCAAGCGAGCGAAGACTAGGAATACGGACAATATTAAAAAGCAGTAGATCATATATATCTACAAAATAGCCAAGAGCTGCAACAATTACTGGTATAGAAAAAACTGCAACATGCTTCCTGTCCATACATTTTAATTAACCTTTCTCGAGATTACTTTTTTACTTTTTTTTGGGGATAAAAACTTTCCATAAAACAGGAATAGTCGTTACGGCTATAATTCCTATCACAATTACTTCCAAATGTTCTTTCAAATCGAATGCAAATTCCCGCAATACAAATGTTTGGAGAAAATGTCCTGCTACCAGCATACTTCCAACCCAAAGTATTGACCCGGTGACATTATAAAAAATGAATTTTTTCCAGTCCATCANNACTATTGGTGCGAAAGTACGGACAAAGGGTATGAACCTTCCCAATACCAATGCAACTCCCCCATTCCTTTCGTAAAATTCATGGGCCTGTATGAGATATTTTTTCTTAAATAAAAATGAATCTTTTCTTTCGAACAGAAATGGACCGCTTTTTCTACCGAACCAATAGCCTACAAAATTTCCCAGGATACCTGCAGCAGATATCATTACCCATAAAAGGCCCAAATCCACAAAATCGCTACCCGTTGGGAACAGTGCTGCGCTAACAATTCTGTCACTAAAAATTCCTGTCACAAACAACAAGGCATCTCCCGGTAAAAAAAAGCCAGCAAACAAACCAGTTTCCGCAAATACTATAAAAAGTATCATCCATAACCCGCCATGTTCAATATAAAATTGCGGATTTAGCAAATCTTTAAAACTAATCCCTAATATATACATCAAGTTCACCTAATAAAATTTAAAAATATTTGAAATCCTATTCGATTCTATAAAGAAACAACAAAGATTCATAAAAGAAACAGAAATATGTGTTATTCTGGAATAAATGCTAAAGCTTTTTCCCTGTCAAATTCACCCTCCCAGCTTGCAATAACGCAACTGGCCAAAGTATTTCCAATTACATTGACCGAGGTACGCGCCATGTCCATCAACTCATCAATACCTAATATTGCCATAACAGGCCATACAGGGAGACCGAATGAAGATACAGTACCTAACAGGATAATTAATGAAGCCCTTGGAACACCTGCAACCCCTTTGCTGGTAAGCATAAGTGTGAGTCCCATAACAATTTGGGTTAAGATTGGCATATGAATTCCTGCAGCCTGAGCTACGAAAACACTTGCCAGGGAAAGATACAAGGTGGTTCCATCCAGGTTAAAAGTATAGCCGGTTGGAATAACGAATGAAACAATTTTTTGAGGCACTCCAAATTTCTCCATATTTTCCATAGCTATTGGCAATGCTGATTCTGAACTCGTCGTTGCGAAAGCTATTGATACCGGTTCAGATACTGCTCTTATAAATTGCCGTACCGGAATTTTCATAAAATATGCAATAGAAAAAAGAACAAGTCCTACAAAAACAATAAGTGATGCATATAGCGTCAGCAACAATTTCAAAAGAGAGGTGAGAATATCAAGAGCCAAATGCCCAACCGTAACTGCGATGGCTGCACCAACCCCAAAGGGAGCAAAATGCATGATGATATTGGTAAATTTAAACATAGTTGCTGCAAGGCTCTCAGAAAATTGCAACATCGGTTTTCGTTTTTCTTTATTAACCGTGGCGAGGCCTATTCCGAAAATGACACTAAACACAACTATGGGCAAAACATCACCATTATACATTGATTTTATAATATTCTCAGGAAAGACATCTAATATTAAATCCTGCCAGGTTTGGGTTATTGTTTTAGGTAATTCCTGGTGAAAAGTTGCGGGAATATGTATACCAACTCCTGCCTGCGTTAAGTTTATAGCAACAAGACCAATAATTAACGCAAAGGTAGTAACCACTTCAAAGTACAAGATCGATTTCCATCCCATTCTCCCAACCTGTTTCAAATCTGAATGGCCTGCAATCCCAACAACAAGAGTCGAAAATAAAATCGGGGCAATAATGGTTTTCACCATCCTCAAAAATATCTGGCTTATTACTCTCAGGTTTTGGGCAAATAATGGAAGGTCAAGCCCTACTTCTACTCCTATCACCATGCTGGCCAGTATCCAAGTGGTAAGTGATTTTTTATAAATGGCAAAAAGAATAAGAGAGGCAATAAATACCCATCTTATTATTCTCAGGAAGATTGGTGAAATACTATTAAAATTGTAAATATCAATAAAATGAATTATAGAAACTATTGTTAGTGTGGCAAAAAGAAGCAAAGCACTTTTCCTTTTATTCATAAAAACAGTTAAATTCAGAATTCTCCAAAACTAAACAATCGAATCTGAAATTATAGGTCCAGGAGGTTAATAGATTTATGAAAACAGGGATTGATCAACAAAAATATTTTTGTGCTGTATTTAATTTATTCATTACTTTTCCTGATCAATAATTAAAACCAAACACCATTATGAGTTTGTTCGTTAGAAAACCGATGGAAACATTGATGCTGGAAGCATCGGAAACAGGGAGCCATACCTTGAAGCGCACGCTAGGACCTTATTCACTTGTAGCATTAGGAATAGGAGCCATTATTGGTGCCGGGTTATTTTCGATAACAGGTTTGGCAGCAGCTAATAATGCGGGGCCTGCAATAACTATTTCATTTATAGTTGCTGCAACTGGTTGCCTATTTGCGGGGTTATGCTATGCTGAATTTGCTTCCATGATCCCGGTAGCAGGAAGCGCCTACACATATTCCTATGCCACGATGGGGGAGTTTTTGGCATGGATTATTGGTTGGGACCTGGTTCTTGAATATGCAGTAGGAGCAGCTACAGTAGGAATTAGCTGGAGCCGTTACCTCGTTAAATTCCTGGAAGGATTTGATATCACTCTCCCTCATAATCTTACAGTAGGTCCATGGGATGGAGGCATTATTAATCTACCAGCTGTTTTTATTATTGTTTTAATGAGTTCATTGTTAATTAAGGGCACTCAGGAAAGTGCTACTGTTAATGGCATTATCGTTTTTTTAAAAGTTTCGGTAGTTATCGTGTTTATAACACTTGGCTGGAAATATATTAATAATGCTAACCTTAACCCATACCTGATTCCTGCAAATGTTCCTGGTCATGAAAGTTTTTTTGAACATGGCTGGGGAGGAATTGTAAGAGCAGCAGCAATTGTATTTTTTGCTTATATAGGTTTTGATGCTGTAAGCACTGCTTCCCAGGAAGCAAAAAACCCCAAGAAAGATATGCCGATTGGTATTCTTGGCTCCCTGGCAATATGCACGGTTCTTTATATTTTATTTGCTCATGTATTAACTGGTGTAACCAGTTACCGAAATTTTGCAGGGAAAGATGGAATCGCTCCTGTTGCCCTTGCCATTGAGAAAATGGGAACCCCCGATGCAGCTGGTATAATACATCCGGATTATCCCTGGCTCAACAGGGCAATTTTAGTAGCTATCCTGGGAGGATATTCCTCTGTAATACTGGTGATGCTTATGGGGCAAAGCAGGGTTTTCTATAGTATGAGTAAGGATGGATTAATTCCTAAGATATTCTCTACCGTAAACCCAAAAACACAGACACCAGCCAAAAGTAATTTGCTGTTTATGGTATTTGTGAGCCTCTTTGCTGCATTTGTACCTGCAAGGGTTGTGGGAGAAATGACGAGCATCGGAACCCTATTCGCCTTTATACTGGTATGTGCAGGAATATGGGTAATGAGAAGAAAAATGCCTGATCTTCCGCGGGCTTTCAAGACACCCCTTGTTCCGCTAGTTCCGATCCTGGGTATTATAACCTGTCTGTTTATGATGGTTTTTTTAGCTCCTGATACGTGGGTGCGTTTGATTGTTTGGATGATAATAGGACTGGATATTTATTTGGTATATGGAGTTAAGAACAGCCATTTGGGAGATGGGACTGATAACCGCAGGGGGATGAAAACCGCAAGGCTGGTAGGAATTGCTTTGAGCGTTTTGTTATTGATCGTTGGATTTTTACACCAGGTTTCTACAGGTTTTGATAGTGATTACACTCTGCTGATTATATCAATTGCATTTGGTTTGTTTCATATTTTTCTTTATTTAAAAAACATTGCAAAATTTAAAGGCACCGAGCAAAAAATTTAAATTTATTCTTTGGTCAAATAGCATTGCCTGGAAATAAAATTTAATAAACCCAGGTTAAATAATTCAATAATTCTTAGCACAACTCAATAAAAAAAGCGGCACATTCCAGGTGCCGCTTTTTTATCCATTTAATAAATCCTAGAAAGGAAGATCATCTGCAGGTTCTCCCATATCTGCAGTGGCATCCACCTTCGAATTTGAACCGGAACGTGATGAACCAGCATAAGAATCAGAANNCTTCCACGTAAACCTGCTTTCCCTTTTTTAAATACTGGGCCAGAGCAGTGCGGTCTGTCCAATAAGCACAGTTCACCCAGGTAGTCCTTTCTTTTAAATTTCCCTGTGAATCTTTAAATTTTTCTGTGTGGGCTACGTTAAAATTAATAACATTTTTCCCATTTACCTCTTTAAGGGTACAATCTCCTCCGAGGTTTCCGACGATTTGTAATTTGATCATGACTTTGTTTTTTAAATTGTTAATCGATGTATCTGTACGGCTGCATTCTAATTCTAAGAATGAAGCGAAATCTAATGCCTGATCGCAAACCTAATTCATTTTCTTCTTGAGAGAACTAACCTGGTCCTGAAGGGTACTAACAAGATTTGCCAATGAATTCATATCCCACCGCTGCTGCTGCGTAACTTTATTGATTGCAGCCTGAGCCTGCCACATTTCCAAAACATCTGCTGCATTTACCTGGTAAGGTTGGTAAGCGGGGTTATCGCTTACTAAAGTGAGTTTGCTTTTATTTTTATTGCTTTTTACTACTCTTTTGTATACTATGCCTTCGCTTTTGCTAACCACAATACATGCAGTATTATTTTTTACATTTTCGATATTTTCCACTTTTTCTCCAACAATAATGCTTCCGCTTGGTGTGGGCATCATACTATCGCCAATAATCTCAAATGCCCGGTATGTTCCGCTNNCCGGTACAAAATGTATGATGTTCCTGTCTGCGCTCATCATTTTGAGTTGCCTCCTTTTAGCCAGGTAGCTTGCACCTTTGGATTCACTGAGATCGTGCAGTAACAACTCATCAAGCGTAACTTTAAATATCTCGCTTACAATTTCGAGAACGTCAGTTCGTGGCTCAGCACGTTCTTCTTCATAAGCGCCAATAAGTGAGCGCTTGATACCTAATTTAGACGCAAATTCTTCCTGGGTCCATCCACGGAGC
>PKYU01000572.1 GCA_003132765.1 Chitinophagaceae bacterium
ACCTTAATTGGCTAAAAAATAATTTATAAACCTTAAAAAATAATCTAATGAAAAAATTAATTGCAATTCTTGCTGTTACCGCTTTCATGATCTCATGCAATGAGGGTAGTTCCCCCAAAACAGAAGCCGGTTCAGATTCTACGTCGATGGATAAAAAAATGAACGCGGATACATCCATGAACTCCATGTCGTCTTCATCCATGACTTCGGCTATAGGAGAAGGAACAATGATGATGAAAGACGCAAAGATGATGATCATGAAAGACGGTAAATATGTATTGATGGATCAGCAGATGACTTGTACTGACGGATGCAAAGTGATGCCAAACGGAGAAGTATTAATGAAAGACGGCTCCAAAATGATGATGACTGAAGGAATGACGATTGACAAAGACGGGCACATGATGGATGATAAAGGTAAAATGATGATGATGGACGATAAGATGATGGGCGATCATAAGATGGTGAAAGATTCAATGAAAAAGTAATTTTTGATATTTTATGGTATAAGAGGCTCCCGAAATGTTCGGGAGTTTTTTTATGAAGGAAGGTGGTAATTCGACATTTTAGTTATGAAAATGCTATAAAAATGGTAAAATCACTATAAAATTTGATATTCTCAAAATATCGGTTACTATTGCGGCCAATTTTAAAAAAAATAAAAACTCAATCAAATGAAAAAATTTCTTGCTATTATAGCTATTGCCGCTTTTATGACCTCCTGCAATAATTCAGGATCATCAACTGAAACCACCACTCCTGCAGATTCCACTATGGCTACAGGCGCTATGAAGGACAGCACAAGTGCTTCTAAAATGATGGACAGTGCAAAATCTATGGCGAATGATGCGTCAAAAATGGCAGATACTGCTGCAAGCAAAATGGGCGCTGCTGCTGATAAGATGAAAGATGCAGGGGGAAAAGCAATGGATAAGGCTGCTGATAAAATGAAAGAAGGCGCTGACAAAATGAAAGCTCGTGCTGATAAAACGAAGCAATAATTTAGCTTGAGGTTAAATAAATTTTCTTCTTAAGAGTAAATGATCCCCTGAATTTTCGGAGGATTTTTATTTTTTATAATGTATAAATTCGCCTTAAGTGGGGATTCACTTTCTTTCCAAGGCACACATCAACAATTCGTGAGAGCCGCCGATTTCTATTCGCTCCACGAGAGCTGTCCGGGTCGATCAATAACCGGCGATTGCAATAGCAACAATAGGGGCCGGATAAGAAAAGATGTTTTTACTTTTGCGGGAGAAGACCAGCAAGAGTAAAATTATCTCTTGCGACAACCAAAATGAAACTTGTACCTATAAGCATAGACGAAGATAAGACGAAGGAGATGTATGATAATCCTGATTGTCAGGAAATTTTTAAATCCTACCCCGACTATTATTATAAGGTGGGGTACCACCCGCCATGGATCGGTTACTTTGTGATGCGTGATGGTAAGGTGGTAGGTGTATGTGGCTTTACAGGGAAACCAAAGGACGGCAGAGTAGAGATAGCTTACGGCACCTTTAAGGAATTTGAAGGCCAGGGCATCGCATCATTTTCCTGCAGGTTATTGATCAATATTACTAAGTCCACCGACCCTAAACTAATCATTACTGCAAAGACTGCACCTGAACATAACGCTTCTACCAGGATTTTGAAACGAATTGGGTTTGAGTTTACAGGCATAGTACTGGACGAAGAAATTGGTGACGCCTGGGAATGGATTTATAGAGAAACGCACGCATAGGCCTGAAAATGTAAGGCGGAGGGACCAGCCTGGGTGTTGGGGCCTCTTTTCAAATGAAAGATTTTTTTAATATATGATTGCAGTATTCAATACCAACAATTTACAATTTCTGTTTCCCGCAGCAATCTTATTCGGACCTTGCAAAGAATTCAGGGGAGGATAGGAGGTACTGGAACTGCCCACTTTTTTTCAGAAGCTATCCCTGAAAACAGAAACAAAATAAATGATGCTTCCTAAAATATTGATAATTGATTAGCTATATTTACTCAAATCATTTTGTTAATAAAATTTCATGAACATTGCTGACAAGTAACACTTCCCTCAAATGCTTGCTTTGCTTTCAATTGCTTTTTTTTATTATCATCCGGGCTAATTGCCAGAACTATATTTTTGCCCAGCTTAACGGTGCACCACTTAACACATCCGGATGGAATCTACAGGGAAATGCACGGGTAACTAATGTGACTGGTACAGGGAATTCGGAATTGTTGGTTTGCTCATTGACAGGTGCCAGTGGCGCTGCATTTTTTAACCAGCCTATTAATCTTTCGATGTGCGACAAATGTAAAGCAGAACTCGATTTCCGGTTATTTGACGGGACGGGAGCGGACGGACTTGCCTTCTGTTTCCTGGATGTACCACCGGTTGGGTTTGTTGCAGGCGGAGGTCTTGGCATACCTGCCACTGCCAATGGATTGAAGATTTGCTTTGATACGTGGAACAATTGTATCCCTTTTGATACGGGCACAGTGCACTTGGATATGCCAAAAATAGAAATCAGGTGGGGTACAGGATACGGTGAATGTATCAATCAGCCAACAAAGGACAATTCGGACGGGAGCATTTCTTTCATCCGTTCAACAAATTATAACCACGCCAAAATAACATATGATAATGGCAATATCCAGGTTTTCGTAAATGACAGCCTTTATGTAACCGGATACCAGCAATTTAATTTTACCGGATACCTGGGCTTTACTGCTAGCACCGGCGGTTATACCGATAATCACTCCATAAAGAATGTGGTTATCTATACAGAGATGCCTCCATCCTACGCGGGTAATGCGATGAGTTTTTGCCCACATGACANNGTATCCCGCTTATTCATACGCGTGGACACCTTCGACGGGCATCAGCGATGTCACTTCCTCAGCCCCATTGTTGCATCTGCCCAACGTTTCCGGCACTTCCCTGTTGCAAACCTATTATGTGAGAACTTCCTTCACCAACAAGCCTGGTTGTTCTTCTATTGATAGTGTCGCGATCAGAGTTTATCCAAATCCTGTCATTAATTTCTTAACTCCTGAAATTTGCCTGAATGATGCGATAGCTCAATTTACTGACAGCACCTTCACCAATGACAGCACGACACTTCCGTTTTTATATCAATGGAATTTTGGTGATCCAAATGCCTGGGCGGGTAATCCAAATACGTCTGCGGCACAGGATCCTGCTCATCACTACAGTGCTGCAAGCAATTATTTGATAGCGCTAAAAGTTACCAATAGCGAGGGATGCACTGATAGCCTTTCAAAAATATTTACGGTTAACGGAGCCGTGCCTAAAGCCGCTTTCAGCGTAACTGACGCGGCTGGCTTATGCAGTAACGCGGCAGTTAAATTAACCAATCAATCCTCTGTAGATTTTGGTACAATTACTAAGTTGCAGCTCTTCTGGGGTGACACAGCCACTGTATCTTATATTGACGATCAACCATTTCCGGGAAAAGTATATGCTCATAACTATCCAAATCCCGTTTCTACTATTACTGCTGGTTATACCATCAGAATGATCGCTTTTTCAGGAATAACATGCCTGCAGCAATTAACCGAACCTGTAACCATCCAACCTACACCCCATATTCAATTCAGCTTCATCGCGCCTTTGTGCGATAATGCCATGCCTGTTAATATTACGCAAGCTGCCCAGGTCGCAGGAATGCAGGGCAGTTTCAACTATTTTGGAACAGGCGTTTCTTCAGATGGTTTATTTAATCCAAAGATAGCAGGAGCGGGTACCGATTCCATATTATACAAGTACACCGCTTCCAACAACTGTATCGATTCCGTTTATGTGCCTGTAGTAGTGATCGCTTCCCCTGCCGTAAATGCCGGTCCGGATTTATATGTGTTGGCAAACGAAAGCTTCATCATAGACGCAATGGCGTCAGGAACTGATTTAAATTATAAATGGTCACCAGCTACTTTTCTTAATGACGATGCAGTCCTGAAACCGGTTTGCACTCCGGCAAATGACACCTATTATACACTCACCGTTACTGGCGAGAGCGGTTGTGTTAATAGTTCACAGATGCTGGTAAAGATCCTGCCAAACCCTCTTATTCCAAACGCCTTCAGCCCAAATGGTGATGGCCTCAATGATACCTGGGGTATTAAATATTTGAATTTATATCCTGATTGCGATGTGAAGATTTTTGATCGCTATGGACAATTAATTTTCCACTCTGTTGGATATAAACAACCATGGGACGGCACTTTCAAAGGCCAACTGATGCCGGTTGGAATCTATTGCTATATAATTGATACGAAGAAGCAAAAAAACCNNGTTTTGTAGCCTTGATCAGGTAACATCACGCTAAAGGTGGACGGTTATGCTTCAAGATTTCAAAACGATCATGGTTTCCCTGAGAATTTCTTTTTTTTATTAAACCTAAAAAAGTCATTGGTTTTTTATTAGTTCCGTGATTTCAAAAGTTTAACACAATATCAACATCAAATTATTATTATCTGTCGTCGCGGGGTTTCAAGGGAAGTTTCAAATTTTTTGAAGTGTACTTTGTAAAAATCGGGACAGTGATCTCGGGATCTTACGATAAATATATTCGAATTAAATATTTTGCAGTGAAGACCCCTGCCGGACAGTAGGCCTTTCATTTCTTATATTTATCACCGATAAAGAAATTTATGAAACAAAAATTTGTGCTTTTCTTCCTGTTATTGATTGTATCCGGCGTTTGCATTTCCCAGGTACCATTACATCAATTTAAAATAACTTCTTCCTATGCATCTTTCCCCGATACATTCAGAATGAAAGGCCATTTGTATAATGATAGTTTATATAAAACCGCTGATCATTATTCGGATAGTTCTGTAATTATTATTATTCCCGAAAATTTTAAAGCAAAGAAAAAAGCAGATATGATCTTTTGGTTTCATGGATGGAACAATAATATTGACAGTGCCTTAATAAGATACGGCTTATCAAGACAATTTGCTGAAGCAGGCGTTAACGCTGTATTGGTGCTGGCTGAAACTGCTAAAGATGCTCCTGATAGTTATGGCGGTAAACTGGAACAGGTACATACATTCAATAAACTGGTAAAGGATGTGCTGCAAAAACTGGTAAGCGTTCAGGCTATATCTTCCCGTTGCCGGGCCGGAAATGTTATACTTGCCGGCCACAGCGNNCAAAATGGTGACGTACCTGTAAACGAAGTTATTTTGTTCGATGCGTTATATGCAGATACGGATAAATTTTTGAACTGGCTTACAGAAGGCAAAGACCACCGCTTTATAAATCTCTATACAAATAATGGAGGTACTTATGATGAAACAAAAGACATGATGCGCCAGGTAAAGAATCTAAACATTCCCGAAGACTCGCTGGAAGAAACTGTGGTAACTCCGGGTGTGCAGCAAAAGAATAAAATTATTTTCATCCATACACTTCATGAACATAATAACATTATTCAACACCCTGATAATTTCGGGTTGTTCCTGGATAATACGCCGTTTTTAAAGAAGTTAAAAGGTGAACCGGTGGCATATATGCTTACGCCCCACTAAGGCTCATTTATGTAAATCCTTCATGCNNGTTTTTACTTAAAGGATCTGATAAATGTTATAGTAAACCCGACGCTAAGTGGCCTAAATGATGATGGTAATTGCATGGCTGCAAAACCATCAACACTCAAACACATCGGAAGTTTCTTTTAAAGCTTGTAGTTGTTTTAATTTCGAAGTGGAAGACCTGCAAAGGCAAAACTGAATTCAACAAAACATTTTCTTCGCGGGAAAATAAGAAATGGAATAACTCATTGACAAAGTTGAATCGAATTTGCACTCTGTGTACTGAATTGTATTTTATCTACCCTATTTGCACTATTAAAATAGAGAATGAGGACGCCGTAGGAAGTTTGATAAGCATCCCAATGCACATCTTTTACTTGAGGGTTTCCCAGCAAGTTGAACAAACCGTTTCTCCGTGCACCCATCAGTGGAAGGCTAAGATTTCCTTTAAAGGCAGGGCCAATTTCTATATAATCGCGGTCGGTGTAGAAATATACATCCTTGTCTTTGTAAAAAACGCCGGCGCCACATTTGGCGCTAGTGCCCACCGGCTCTGCGCCGGTAAAGCAGGGTAATATCTTTTCGATGAGTCCGGGTGTGGAATTGGGCAGCAGTGTTTTATTCACTATCCCGTCAAGTATATCAATATTTATGTCTGGACAAACCATAGTTCTTTTCAGTTGAGCCGAAGCTGTTACATATGAAATGAGGAAAAAAAAAGACAGCAAAAAGGTTTTTATTTCCATGGCCAGGATATTTAGAGGATTAAGGAATGTTCCGGTAAGCTTATAGATACAAATTTCAAGCTACATTTTCTTGAGCCGCTGGCAGAGAAAGTTGCCATGTAATCCAAAGCGCTGAAATACAATGCCTAAGATTAATCTATTTAAACACTTAATTTTCTAGTTTTTATGCATTCTCCTGGATATTTTACGCCAATAAAAAGCAAAAAAAAAATTGGGCTATATGTATTTGGTATACTTTTCACAGAGCATTACTTAAAATGATAAGGGATTGATAAGAATATTTGCCCTTATTGTTCTTCAACTTCATAATAAAAAATATCTCGCATAACAAAAAGAAGTGATATTGGCTGTGTTTTTATCGTTGGTTTTTTGCCAGGTACTACCTACAACAGTATTACCTCATGCCATTTTGCTTAGATGAAGTATAAAATTCGGTGGGATATAAGAAGAGTGATGTCCTGAGTTAAAAACATCANNATCAGGACGGTTGTACTTTTATAATTGAAACATTCTAAGGATAGCGGAGGTGTTGATTTCTTATAATACAAAAAATTATAGCAGGCGATAAATTCCGTAAATTGTATTCATTTTACCGACGGGCGCATTTCTAATCAGTTTATTTTATTAACATGAAAAAGCATTCCTTCAAGTTGCTATTACTGCTGGTCTTTTGCGCCCAGCTTTTCAATCCCTGTAAGCTTATTGCACAAACTACCGATTCCGACACGCTGGCGCATCTGAAGCCCTTTGTTGGCAAGTACCAGTTTACAAACAATCAAATGGTTTTCCTGCAGATCATTATACAAAACGGTCACCTGGTGCTCAGGCAGCTTTGGGATAAACAGGAGATCCCCTTCCGGCAAACATCCGGGCTTGAATTTTATAATGACGAGAACCAGTTTCCGCTTAAATTCACTCAAAGCAGCGCAGGAGAAATAACGCAGGTATTGGCGTTTAACAAGGACCTGTGGAATCGTGTTGCAGACGATTACACACCTCCCATGAAAAAAACGATTCAGTTTACCGCCGACCAGCTTAAGCCTTTCGAAGGGAGATATCAACTGAAGGGCGGCGACGGCGATGTTGACGACATTGTGGACATAACCGTTGCGGATGGCCATTTGGTCATAAAGCACGAACAGGATGTGACCAACCTTTTGGCGGTCACAGACCTGGAATTTGTAACTGAAGACCAGTCATTCGACGTCTTAATCACAAAA
>PKYU01000446.1 GCA_003132765.1 Chitinophagaceae bacterium
TCAATATTATTAACAGGTGCAACAGTTGAAGCATTAGCTTTAACACCAATCAGTGCTGTAAGGGCAACTCCGAAAACTCTGGTCACCTTCTTTGTCAAGTTAGCAATCCCATTTATTTTATTTACCATAATACTTACAATTTAATGACTAAATTTAATAAAAATTATTTGAAATAATACAATTTTTTATATTTAATAATGATCCTGAGTGCTTATTATTTTAATGTTTTCTGAAATAGCCAGGTCAATAATACGCTCTGGTGTCATTTGAACGTCCCCCATATCCTAAGAGCCCATTTGTCTAAAAGAGCGAACATGTATATCGGTAATAAGAAGCTTTCCCGGAATGACTGCTAATTTTATTCATCTATTAAAGCCATAGTTCGATGGTTTATATTGGATAATGTTTAAAAATTTAATAAAATAAACTTTAAATGTTTACACATTGTCTATTACAATAGAAAAGCAGTTTACAAAAACTGAAGCATTAGAGTACTCAAGAAAAATTTGGATATTATGCTCTATAGTTTACCATGGATCGGTATATAAACATAAAATCCATGCCATAAATGCTATTTAAAAGAGATAAAAAGCGTAAATTAATAAATCATTATTGTTATTTTTTAAGTCTGTGAGTTCAAAAGTTTATAAATTGTAGTAAGGGGTGTCAATCTCAAGAAAAAATATGGAAGAGACAGAAATAAAATTAATGAGGAGATAGTAACTAATATTCACAAAATGATTAAAGTGTAACCAAAAAATCTTTTTGAATAGATTACTTCATAGTTGCTTATAATAATTTGTATAAACATACACAAAAAGCTCTTATAATATTATAAGAGCTTTAAAATTAATCGGCAATTTTTTTTGCTTTCCCATTTCCATTAAAAGTTGCATAATGCTGTTTCACCAGCTTTTCAGCTAACTCTTGCAATTCTTTGATATCTGCATGATTAAAGCACCGAAGAATGACTTCAGGCGTTGAATTTTCAGCCTTTTCCTTTTCTTCTAATGATAGCGACTCAGGATAAATTCTCTTTATACTCATGGAATTTTCTCCATCGAAGACCATTTCAAAAGATTGAGGATTTTTCATTTTGTTAAGTTTATAAAGTTCTAGATTTGTTTATTTTCATTATAACATCAAATACACCGTCTGCAACTCCTTCAATAATTTGTACATGATAACGATTGTTGAATTTATATGTCAAAGGACAATCTACACAAATAAAGCCCCAAATTTCATACTTAATTTTTCCATCCTCTCTCTTCTCTTTCGGTTCTGTCATTGGTAATACAGGATAAACAAGCTCGCTTTTATAAGGCAAGATACCTTCTAAATAGGCTGGCTTACTTGTAGTTTGGTAATTTTCTGTTTTAGGGACATTATTATTTAAATAATAAAAATTTGAACGTTCTCCATTCAAAACGTTATTAATAATAACTTGGTATGCCGTGCTCCCATTTACTCGATGAACTTGTTTCTTATATTCAGCTGTGTTTCGGACCAGATAGTGTGAAAAGTCTCTACAAACATTTTCAACAATTGCGTCGCTAGAAATTGGCTCATTGAGAATGGGTAGTTTTATCGAAACAGAACAATCTGCCTTAGTTAATCTATCAAAAACCTTTTTTAACGTGTTACATATCTGAACCAATGAATCAATTATATCTTCATTACTGTTAGAATTTTCACGTTTCAAATGGTTAATTAAACCGAATCCGTCTTTTAAGAAAACAATAGCATCCCCGTAAGCAGATGAACGGGACGTGTTGGTCACTAAATATCGAATAAAAGACACGATAAAAGCAATCAGTAAAACTAGGATTCCCAATCCAACGGACTTTATAATACTTAAGCCAAGCAGTTCTTTTCCCAACAAAAAAAGAGCAACCATCGCACTAATACTACCTACTAACCATTTCCAAATTCTACCTCTGAAAAAATTATATAAAAAAGATTCAAACACTATTAAATTGTTGTGTAACTTAATAAGAAAATTAATTCATTCAAAATTTTAAAAATCCACTGGTGTTAATAATTGAATGCATTTTATAAATATACAAAAATTAAATATAGGGTTTATTCAAACAAAATCCATCGTGCAATTCCTTAATTGTCCTAATTAACGCGAAAGGAAAACTAAAATCAAGCTTTGTATTACTGAGGTAATTTTGATTCAAGAAACTTGATAAATAACCAGTATCAGATTATTTCAATTGAAGGTAAATAGGTCTCTCTCCGGCTTTGTCAGCAAATAGATGCGCCAAACCATTGCAACAAAAAGCAAAGTTCTATCTATTTACTTTTATGGATTGCTTTTACTTGCAATGCCCATTTCGATGACCCTTCGCAAGCTCAGGTTCAACCTTATGGGTACACGTAGTTTGTCACATTATTTGCAGTTCCTGCAGCCTTCTTTCGTGGCAGCTATTTGTGTCCTTCATCCCACTTCGTTTATTGCTTCCTTAGTTCCTCTCAATTTCGTTTCATTCACAAGCTCTTCTATTGCTTCCGCTGTATGGTGTTAAATATAACTCACAAGGCTATACGCAAAAACACACATACAGCTTCGCAATCCTAAGGTTCATTTCACTTCACTTTCGCTCCACTGCGTCATTCATTCACTTCAGTAGGATTCAGTCCACCGCTGCCTATAATTTTGCGTGCCTTGCGGCCTGCTATGGCTACGAGTTTGTCATGTTTTTTGTATCCTGCACTCATCTTTGCTCCAACAAAAAAAACACGCCAACCCCTTGCGTATGACGTAGCTGTCCACCGCCCTTTCAGGGCTTGCGTGACCACCACCATAGCAGGCACACGCCGCCAATTCCGTCATCCTTCCTCCATTGGCTTTGGCGGCACGCTCCTGGCTGCAGTGTGGGCAAGTGTGCCACACAGCTATTCTTCTTTTGGCTGAAGGCTCATTTACCTGTTATATTTGCTGAGAGATTTTATTCTTCTGGAAATGAATGCAAAAATTCAAGCCAAAGCATTCCAACTCTGAAAAACTGCTTCTTTCTATTATTGCACAGTTTTTTTCATTTTCAAAAAAAAATTACCGTTCATTTCTAAAAAGCATCTCTAATTTATAAAACTTTTCTTTATCTTTTGGCTATGTGAAATACTTAACTGCTATGAACATTCTTTTAATGCTCAATTTCATAAGAAAAATATCATTTTTTAGCATTGCATCTCTGCTTTTGAATCTAAATGCAATTTCGCAAAAAGTTGAAAAAAAGAAACGCAATAAATCTTTCTCTTCTCAAATCGCACAATCAATCCCTGTAGGAATAAGTGAACCATACACTCCCAAACTTTTGCCTTCAAAAGTTATAATAGACTATTTCATTAATGAAAAGAAGGCAACAACAAATTACTTTGCCTTCATTAATAAAAATAAAACAGAAAGGTTCCGTAGCGATAGCTTAATAACTCAGTTCAAAGAGTTTATTGATTCATTTATTATTCGATATAATAAAAACCAGTATGATTATGATACCGATCTTAAATTTGGCATTTTTAAAAATATAAATGAAAAATTAGAAATATTAAAACAAAAAAGAAATAATAACCTAAATAAAAATGAACTCAAGAATATTTTCGAATCAATTGATACTTTGCCAAATTCAGAGGACAAGATAAGATTGCTATTGAAATATGGTTATGTTTCCATTCAAATCAAAACTTTTTTTAATGAAGTGATTTCTATTTGCAAATTAGCTGAAACCAGCGCAGGGTTGATTACCGACCTATATCAAAGAGCTATAGCCTACATAGATATTGGCGATTTCGCATATTATTTTCAATTAAATGACATAGCAATAAGGTACTATTATTTAGCTAGAGAAAATCTTGATAATTCCGATGAAGATAGTGAAGATAAAAATTATGAACAGGGCCAAATTTGTGCGAGTCTCGCTAACATCTTCTTATATTATACAAGCCAAGGCTACTTGAAATCATACAGCTATTCAAGAACGGCGAGCAATTATTTTCGAAATGCCAGAGATACAATTAAATGGAACATAAATAATAGCTTATCTAATCTGACTGAGGCTTATTTATGGACAGAATTGAATATATCAAATTTGTACATAGGGGTAAATACCCAACATGAACAAAGCTTGAATGATTTGAAATTTTGGTACAGCTGTTACCAACGCGGTATTCAGTACGATAACGAAACAAAGTATTTACAGCTTTCTGCTATAGCCGAAAACTTGATGGTGGATAGTACTTATAAAGAGGCATTGATATATTACCTGAATGCCTTCTTTTATGCAGCAAATGGCACGAATAAACAAGAAGTAACTTCACTTTTAAATAATATCTCATATTTATATGCAAAGCTAGGAAATGAACAGCCAGCAATGGAAATTGTAAATTTGGATTTTTATCTCCAAGAAAAAGTTCAAGACAGTCTGCAAGTATATTATTGTTCTTTGGCAAAAGCTAATGTATTTAAAGAGTTAAAAAAATATGACTCTGCTATACTATACCTTAATAAGATTCAATTTTTGAATGGTTTGGAGGATAAATTTTTTCGGTCTGATGATATTCTGCAAGAGATAGTTGCGCAAAAAAAAGACATTTTTGATTCCATTGGATCCGATTCTTCAAATTTTTATGAGAAGTCCTTTCTCAATTTCCAAGGGCGAGACCTCCAAACAGTTTCGAATTTAGTAGGAGCTGAATCTGAAGCCATAGGTGGCTACCTTAACCGTTCCAGAAATAAATCCTCTGAAAGTGAATTATTGTTAAAAAACACACTTGCAAAAAATATCAAAATTCAAGACCAAATTTCAATGGCTAAAAATGAAACTGATAGGTTGAACGTCAGATTAAGTAGACAACGTGATTCAGCAGAGAGTTTAAGATATGCTGATAGCTCAAAAAGCGCTAAACAAATTACAAAGGAAAAAGAAAAAACAGACGAGCAGGTTAACCTTGCAAGAAAGAGAATGCCAATTATAGAAGAACAAAAAAAAATTAGTACCCGAGAAAGAATTGTTTGGATTTTGGGAAGCCTAATAGGCTTGGCTTTAATAGCTGGATTTATCTATTTTGATAAGAAAACTAACAAATTAAAACTTTCAAAGGAGCAAGATGAAAAAAGAAAAAAAGAAATTGAACTTAAACAATTGGATGAACTTGCACGAAATAAAATTCATAATATCCAGAATGATTATCATGCTTTGCCAAACATGCTTTATAATGGAGAAATAGAAAAAGCCAAATTATATACAGCAGAATATGGTGCTTACCTTGCGACTTTTTTTGAAAATTGGAAAAAAGAAAAAATCACTCTTTGGGATGAATTAATTTTATTAAAACAATATTGCAATGTGAAACAAGCCTTAGGACAAAAAGTAATATTTAATGAAAAGAATGTCTGTATAAATGTTAATCCTAAGACAACTCACTTTATACAGTCGGTCTTCGATACTCTTCTTGATAACACTGTTAGAAGAGGATTTAAGGATAAACAGGGTGATTGTTATTTCTATGTAAAGATTGAAAGAAAAGGCAAATTACTCTTCTGTGATGTTCAAGATAAGGGAACTCCTCCTAATAATTCTGATAGCTATTTTAGGAGAAAAGATTCAGGGTTAAATATATTGAAATCGAGAGTCAAAGGAATGTTTGAATTAAAGAATATTCCAGTACCGATTGATTTTTTTATTGTTAAAGCTGCAGAAGACATGGGCGGAACAATTATTAAAATAATAATGCCTTACGATGAACAAATTATTTGAAACACTGATTGTTGAAGACGATATTGATTCCCTTAATTCTTTGCTTAGAGAATTAGCAGTATATGATAAAATCATAAAAGTAAAAGCGATTGCAAAGTCTTATGATGATGCCTGGAAAATTGTGCTGACACAAACATTTGATTTATCAATACTTGATAAAAATTTAGATGAGGGGTATACCTGCTTTGATTTAATAAAAAATTCTAACATTGAGAATTTTGGAATTATTGCCCTCAATTCACAAAGCGCTAGTTTTAGTATAGATATTCTAGGACTATTTAAAGAGCTACCAACTTATATACTCAAACCATATCTTCCAGGAACTATCGGTGATTTTATTAAGCGACTAAATGAAATCAAAATTGCAGATAAAAATGGAAAAATTTTTTTAGACGCAGGCCATCAAGGCATTATCCCAATTGACGAAGATTCTATCATGTACATTGAAGCTGAATTGGGTTGTTCAGCATATCACCTATCAAAATTTTATGATAACAAACTGAAAATAACTATTTCGGAAAACCTGGGAGATCAAGAAAATAAACTAAACCATAAGAAATTTTTACGAGTACACAAGAGCTTTATTGTAAACGTAGAAAAGATAGTGAAATTCCAAAAGGGAGATACAAGAACGAGTGGAAAACTACTATTAGAAAATAATACTATCGTCGATTATTCCCTTGCCAACTACAATAAAATAAAAGAAATGATGAAAAATTTCAAATAATGTCTTTGCATTTTCATCTCTCATTTCCGCACTTTCAATTCTTAATTGGCATCTTGATGAGATAGTCGTTATCTCTTTCCTACTTCGTTTTTAGCTTGCTTACTGTAAATAATAATTCAAAAAATTACAGTTATGAAATTCCTATCAATCTACAAACTTCCAAATTTAGTTTGCTTTCTTATTGCATTTTTCCAGTGGTTTCTTAGTTCATAAATAAAAAAAAGGAGGCCTTGCACTTACGATGCAATAGCCTCCAACGATGTCCATTTCGAGCATGGAACACCGCTTCAATCCTATCATATTCTTGTTTTTTTGTCAAGTGTTTTGATGGTTGGGGTTCACTCGATTACCGGACATCGCAAATGATGATTCCGGCATTTCTATTTGTACCAATCCCAAAACATTCATATGAAAGAGATAATAACCGAACTCCAAAAGGCCCTCCAGGAAGGATATACAGAATATTTTTCTTTCATAGATGGCTATATTAAAAGCGATAAAACCCCTGAAAAAACATACTCTATAATTTGTTGTAAGGAAAGAAAACCTTGCCCATGCCTAATTACAAAGACAATAGTTTATAGAATTCAAACTATTGATGGGACCAAAGGAGTAGCTGTTATCGACTTCAATAATGATGATGATTAATTGCATTCATTTTTTAAAACATAAAACATTAAAATTTTTATCATGAATATTCCAAGAGCGCTTTTCTTTATCGATTATGCCAACATTAACCGGACAGCCAATGACAATAACATGCAATTGGATTACGGGCATCTCAGAAATTATATTGGGTTGAATAAAGAGTTATTAGATTCATATTGCTATGTCCCCATTGATCCCCGGTGCGAACACAAGTTCGACATGGATATGGAGGAACTTCAGAAAGCAGGCTATTTTCTTATATCGAAAATAGGAACCTTCACCAAAGGGTCTTATAAATGCAATATGGATGTTGAGATGGCAATAGACATAATCAAAATGGCTCATGTGGTTAAGCCTAATATCATAATCCTTGCATCAGGGGATGGTGACTTTGTTCCGGTTATTTGTGAAATAAGAAAAATGGGGATTAGAGCTGAAGTAGCAGGATTTAATTCGACTATGAGCAGGCAATTGCCTCTTAAGGCTTCAAGCATCATTGATTTAGACCGGTATTATAAGGAACATTATGCTATAAACGGCCATCAGAGGAAAATGGTTATTAATGAACCAAAAGCTGTCAAGGCTGCATAAGTATTTCTATAAAGCAATTTAAAATTCAACATCAAATATTTTAATTCATAATTAAATAAAACTATAATCATGCAACACTTAATAACAATTCAATCTTATACAGATGCAGAATTTGAAGCCTATTTTGAAAAGCTCGAAAAGGAGCAATTATTTGCAATGGGTATCCAGGCACGGCAAGATGGTTTAATAAATAAACCTTCTTCCTTCCGGCATTATAAAACACAAATTATCATGCCTGTAAAATCAGCAATTCAAAAAGGAATAGATTATAACTATAGTCGAAACCAACCTNNAAAATCTAATCTTATTAATAATATATCCTCCAAATTAAAAATTATTATTCCAGCACTTTTTGGCGGATCCGAAGGGATATTAGTTTATAATATTTTACTTAGTGCATCCTTTCCTTTTCTATTAACTTTCTTCAGATCTTTTGTAATAGCGCTGGCATCAGCCGTTGGATTACACCTGGGTGCAAATTTTATTCGCAAAGCCAGAACAAAAATTCAGACAATTATTCGATATGCCATTGTCTTATCG